>JAFSZS010000052.1 GCA_017455645.1 Selenomonadaceae bacterium
CCATATCAATCACTAAACTTTTTTAAAACGATACAGGCGTTGTGCCCGCCGAATCCAAACGAATTTGACATTGCAATATTGACTTCAGCGGCGCGGGCTTTATTTGGTACGTAGTCCAAATCTAAGCCTTCATCGGGCGTTTCGTAATTAATCGTCGGGTGAATAATTCCCTCGTCAATCGCCATAACCGTTGCAATAGCTTCAACGCCGCCTGCCGCGCCGAGCATGTGCCCTGTCATTGATTTTGTTGACGATACAGCCAATTTGTACGCGTGTTCGCCAAAAACGGTTTTAATTGCTTGAGTTTCGCCGCTGTCGTTGAAATGCGTTGAAGTGCCGTGCGCGTTAATGTAGTCAATTTCCTCCGGCTTAATTCCCGCGTTATCAAGTGCAAGTTGCATACATTTTGCTTGATATTCGCCGTTGGGCGCGGGCGTGGTAATGTGGTAGGCGTCGTTATTTCTGCCGTAACCTATAATTTCTGCGTAAATGTGCGCGTTGCGTTTCTTTGCACTTTCCAAATTTTCAAGCAAAACAACTCCTGCGCCTTCGCCCATAACAAAGCCGCTGCGGTTTTTATCGAACGGGCGGGACGCGTGTGCGGGGTCGTCATTATGATCTGTGCAAAGTGCCTTCATTGAGCCGAATCCTGCAACGCCCGCGGGAGAAATTGCCGCCTCCGTACCGCCTGCAAACATTAAATCTACTTCGCCGTTTTGAATTGCAAAAAAAGCGTCGCCAATGCAATTTGTACCGCTCGCGCAGGCTGTAACAATAGATTCTGCCGGTCCGTGAATACCAAACGCAATAGCTATTTGCCCCGCCGCCATATTTGCAATAGTCATTGGGATAAAAAACGGGCTGATTTTTGAAGGACCTTTGCTGAAAAGTTTTTCGTACTGGTTATGAAGAGTTTGCATTCCGCCAATACCGTTTCCAATAAAAATTCCTGCGCGATCTCGATTGATAGTTTCAAGATTAAGTTTAGAATCTTCAAGCGCAATTTTGGCGGCGGCAAATGCAAACTGCGTGTACTTATCCATTCGCTTTGATTCTTTTTTGTCAATGAAATCATCAGCGTTAAAATCTTTGACTTCGCCGGCAATTTGGCAAGCGTACTCTGCAGGATCAAATTGCGTAATTCTGCTGATACCGTTTTTGCCTTCCTTTAAAGCCGTGAAAAAATTTTCTTTGCCAATTCCAATAGGCGTAACCGGTCCAATTCCCGTAATGACTACTCGATTTTTCAATTAAACCGCTCCTTCCATTGCCGCTTCAGCTTCAGTAACAAGTTGGCTGATAATTTCTTTAACCGGCAAAATTTCTTTGATACGCGGCATATATTCGCCGGTAAATACCAATCCCGTTTCCAAATCGCCCTGTTGCGCCCGCATTAACGCGCGTACAATGCAAAAATTATGTTTGCAAGCTTTAAGGCAAGAATCGCAAGTTTTGGGCGGAACTCTGCCTTCCATGACACGTTTTGAAAACGGCGTGCGAACTGCGCGACCGGGTAAACCAACGGGACTGCTGATAACTACAACGTCTTCAGGTTGCGATTTTAAATAATATTCTTTCAAACTTGGCGCGCCGTTGGATTCAAGGCTTGCCGCAAATCTGGAGCCCATTTGAACGCCGTTTGCGCCCATTTTCAGCATATCGACAATATCTTTGCCGCTCAAAACGCCGCCCGCCGCAATTACTGGAATTTTTACGGCTGCGCGAATTGGCGGGATTAATTCACGTGCTGAAATATCAGTTCCCAAATGTCCGCCCGCTTCTTTGCCTTCAACAACTATTGCCGACGCGCCGAGCTTTTCAGAAATTTTTGCAAGTTTGACTGATGAAACTATTGGTACTATAGGCGTACCGGATTCTTTGCCGAGTCCAAAAATATCACGTGAAAAACCCGCGCCCGCAACAATCAAATCAATTCCCGCATCAATCGCCGTGCGCACAATTCCCGCAAAATCTGACGCCGCCACCATGATATTTATCCCGATAATTCCGTCTGTTAGCGAACGCGCCAAATTTATTTCGTAGCGCAATTCCGGGTGCGACATTCCCGACGCCGCAATTAAACCTATTCCGCCTTCGTTTGCCACTGCCGCCGCAAGCCGCGCCGTTGAAAGTCTTATTGCCATTCCGCCTTGTACTATTGGTATTTTTGCTACTTTGTTTCCTATTTTTAGTTCAGGAAGTTTCACCGGCAGACCTCCAATCCTTCATTTTAAAAAAATCCCGCGAAGTTCTTTCACGGGATTTAATTTTGGTTGCTGTATTTTTTTAAACTTCGTCAATGTATTTTACAACATCTTCAACGGTTTTAATTTTTTCGGCTTTTTCGTCGGGAATTTCGATATTGAATTCTTCTTCAAACGCCATGATTAATTCGACTATGTCAAGTGAATCTGCGCCCAAATCGTCCACGAAAGTTGAAGACATCTGAACTTCATCAGCCTCAACGCCGAGCTGTTCTACGACAATTTTTTTGACTCTTTCAAAAGTTGACATTTTTTCACCTCCTTAAGATTTTTGGGAAAAATTCTACATAGCCATACCGCCGTCAACATTAATAACTTGACCGGTAATGTAAGCCGCCTGATCTGAAGTCAAAAACGCCGCCAAATTTGCAACGTCTTCAGGCGTGCCGAATTTTCCCATTGGTATTTGATTTAAAGTTTCTTCCTTAATTTTTTCCGGAAGTTTAGCTGTCATATCAGTATCGATAAAACCGGGGGCGATTGCATTAACCGTAATTCCGCGCGACGCCAATTCTTTTGCGGCAGACTTTGTGAAGCCGATAATTCCAGCCTTAGCCGCCGCGTAATTTGCCTGTCCTGCATTGCCTGTCAGTCCAACAACCGACGCCATATTTACAATACGTCCGCCGCGCTGTTTCAGCATTATTTTTGTTACAGCTTTTGTACAGTTGAAAACGCCCTTTAAATTCGTTGAAATAACCGCGTCAAAATCTGATTCAGTCATTTTCAGTAAAAGGTTATCACGAGTAATACCGGCGTTGTTAATCAAAATATCAACCGTTCCCCAAGTATCGACGATTTTTTTTACAATGCTGTTGACGACTTCCAAATTATCGACGCTGCCTTGAACAAGGATAACTTCGCCGCCGCGTGATTCAATTTCGGCTTTAACTTCTTCAGCCTTTGCAACATTTCCCGCAAAATTTACAGCGATTTTTGCTCCGGCGTCAGAAAGTCTAAGTGCAACTGCGCGCCCTATTCCGCGTGACGCTCCCGTTACAAGGGCGACTTTTCCTGTTAAAAATTTTTCAACCATTGAACGAAAACCTCCCGTCGAAATATAACATAAACATTTTTTATTGTCCAGATAATTAATTTTGCTCCAGAATCGCGCAGGATTGATTTTAAGGCGGGTCTAAAATTTTTTGATATAAATTACCCTCGGGCGTCAATCAGTGCATTGTGAGCCGTTTAAACGCGTCTACAGCGGCTTTTTAAACCAATTCCATTAAAACCATACACGCGCCGAAAATTTTTTCTAATTTTCCCCAAAAATCGCGCAGGATTGATTTTAAGGCGTGTCTAAACTTTTTTGATATAAATCTACCCTCGGGCGTCAATCAGTGCGTTGTGAGCCGTTTAAACGCGTCTACAGCGGCTTTTTAAACCGGTTCCCTTAAAATCATACACGCGCCGAAAATTTTTTCTAATTTTCCCCAAAATCGCGCAGGATTAATTTTAAGGCGGGTCTAAACTTTTTTGATATAAATGTACCCTCGGGCGTCAATCAGTGCGTTGTGAGCCGTTTAAACGCGTCTACAGCGGCTTTTTAAACCAATTCCATTAAAACCATAGGAGCCGCATCGCCGCGACGCGGACCAAGTTTTAAAATTCTGGTGTAGCCGCCGGTACGATCGCTGTATTTTGCAGGAATTTCTTCAAAAATTTTGTGAACGACTTCAACATTAGCAACGGCTTGAATTGCCAAACGGCGCGCTGCAAGGTCTCCGCGTTTTGCAAGCGTAATTACTTTTTCGGCAAATTTGCGAAGTTCCTTAGCGCGTGCTTCGGTGGTTTCAATTCGCCCGTAAGTAAAAAACGCAGCGAGAAGACTTTTAAACAACGCTTTTCTTGCGCCGGAATTCTTGCCGAGTTTTCTATAACTCATTTTGAATATCCTCTCTTTAAATTATTCTTCAATTGGAAAAACGCCGTTGGGATTATTTTCATCAATTCTGAAAGATAAGCCCAGTTCTTCCAATTTCTTTTTAACTTCCTCAAGGGATTTTCTGCCGAGGTTGCGAACTTTCATCATATCTTCTTCAGACCTTGCAACCAAATCGCCTACTGAACTGATTCCGGCGCGTTTGAGGCAGTTATAAGATCTAACCGATAAATCTAAATCTTCAATGGTAGTATCAAGGGTTTTCTTTTCGTTGTCTTCGGGGGAAGGCGGCGCGGGTTGCGGTACATTTTGCATTGCCAACAATTCGTCGTCTTCTGATTCTTCCTCTTCGACTTCAGGGCGCATATCTTCGATATTCTGGAAAATTTCCAAATTCGCAATGAAAATTTCGGACGCCTTGGAAACTGCTTCATCCGGTTTAATTGTGCCGTCAGTGTAGACTTCCAAAATTAATCCGTCGTAGTCCATACGGTTGCCGACGCGGGTATTTTTGACTTCGTACTTGACGCGCAGAACCGGTGAAAAAATTGAATCGATAGGAATTGTGCCTATAGCGTCGTCAGGATTTTTATTTTTTTCAGCCGGAATGTAGCCGTAACCGTGCGCAACATTCATTTCCATTCTCAAGCTACCGTTTTCGTTTATCGTGGCAATGTGCAGATTTTTATTAACAACCTCAACATCAGCATCACAAATAATATCTGCGCCGGTAACTTCTTTGACTTTGCCTTTTTCGCCGTCAACGTCGATTCTGATTGTATGATCTTCTTCGCCTTCCATTTTTAAGCAAAGTTGTTTGATATTCAGCACAATATTTGTAACGTCTTCAAGAACGCCGGGGATTGTAGAAAATTCGTGCAAAATGCCGTCGATTCTGATTGAAGTAACAGCCGCGCCTTCAAGTGAAGATAAAAGTACTCTGCGTAAACCGTTGCCTATTGTATGACCGTAACCGGGGTGGAGCGGCTCGCAGATAAATTTTCCGTAGCATCCATCGGAGCTAAGTTCCGCTATTTCGATTTTCGTTTCGATGTCATTCATCTAACAATAAACCTCCTGCCTGTTTGATAAAAAACAATCACAAACCGGCAGATTATCTGGAATAAAGCTCGATAATAGACTGTTCGTTAATTGGAACGTCAATTTCGTCACGGCTCGGAAATCTTACAACATTACCTTTGAGGTTAGCTTGATCTGATTCAAGCCACGCCGGAGCACTCAAGGCGTTGTTGGTTTCTTTCAAAGCTTTAAAAAGTTCGTTACTTTGGCTTTTTTCGCAAACTTCGATAACGTCGCCAACTTTGACGAGTGCTGACGGAATATCGAGGCGTTTACCATTGACAGTAATATGACCGTGGCTGACAATTTGGCGCGCTTGACGGCGGGTATTTGCGAAGCCGAGGCGGAAAATTACGTTGTCAATGCGGCGTTCCAAAAGTATCAAAAGATTTTCGCCGGTAACGCCCTGCATGGTTTTTGCTTTTTCGTAGTAATTGCGGAATTGACGTTCAAGGACGCCGTAAATAAATTTAGCCTTTTGTTTTTCTTTGAGCTGTAAGCCGTATTCGCTGACTTTGCGTTGAGTGCGTTGAGCCTTGCGCTTAGATTGACGCGCACGACCAATAACGGCAGGATCAATATCGAGCGAGCGGCAGCGTTTTAAATCCGGTACTCTGTCTATTGCCATAAAAAAGTAGCACCTCCAATTAAACTCTTCTGCGTTTTGGCGGACGGCAACCGTTGTGCGGAATCGGCGTAACGTCTTTAATCATATTGACTTCAAGACCGGTAGCTTGCAATGAACGAATTGCAGCTTCACGCCCTGCGCCGGGACCTTTAACGTAAACTTCAACCTGTTTCAAGCCGTGTTCCATAGCCGCCTTAGCTGCAACTTCAGCCGCCTGTTGTGCCGCAAAAGGTGTACTCTTGCGAGAGCCGCGGAAACCTAAGCCGCCTGCTGAAGCCCAAGAAAGTGCATTGCCGCTTTTATCTGTGATTGTAACGATTGTATTATTAAACGTGGAGCTGATATGTGCCACGCCGTATTCTATATTCTTGCGAACTTTTTTCTGTTTGCGAACTGTTCTCTTAGTTGCCACAGTTTTGCCTCCTTAATCTAGGTTTTAG
>JAFSZS010000053.1 GCA_017455645.1 Selenomonadaceae bacterium
CTTTTTTTCTATGGTTGAAGATGCTAAAGATTATCAAGTTATAAAAGCTGAATTAGAATTACCGCCTGATAATGCAATAAATTATACGGATTATAAAAATTATTATATTTGGATTAATTGGCACTACAGTGAAAATAAGCAGGGTATTCCGGAGCCGGAGCCGTTCAAGCTTGCCATAAACGAGGATGTTATTCATATTGAAAAACCGAATACAAATTCGTAACCTTCAACCGGAACTCAAAATTAATTTCTTGCCTGCAACACTTTTCATTTTACTGCAACTATTTTCAACTTTTACAGGATTTTTTTCAGTTACAACGAAATAACAAGCGTAAAAATTTTTGGAAAGGAGCGGTAGTAAATGGCAGACAAAAAAAGCGCGTTGTTGCAGGCGGCGAACAAATTAAAAAACGCCAAAAAAAATTCTGCAGGTATTTCAAACAGTACCGGTAAAGGCGTGAAACCGCAAAATTCAAAAGGTAACGCCTTGAAAGAAAATATCAAAGACGCCGTTTCAAAATTCGAGGGCGATTGACGACACTACAATTTTTTTTCACAAGCCGGAGAAATTTTTTCCGGTTAATTTTTTTTGGGAAGTGATGAAATGATTTTAAAACGTTACGCAAAAATTTTAGTATTGGCGGCAATTTTTTTAATGGCGTTGGCAATTTCCGGCTGTCTTGAAGAGGTTGACGCAGATTTTCAGCAACCGCCCGCGCAAAATTTCGCAGACACTTTCAGTCCAGATGATAATTGGCTGATTTACTGGTACATTTGCGGCAGTAACTTAGAAAGCGGCGGCGGCGCGGCTACAAAAGATATTGAAGAAATGCTTCAGGCGAAACTTCCCGCCAATGTAAAAGTTTTAATACAGGCGGGCGGCTCCAGAGAATGGCAAAACGCGTTTGTACAATCCGGCGCAACGAATTTATTTTTGTACAGTTCGGACGGCTTGCAGGAACTTGTTACCGCGCCCGACAGCGATATGGGCGATGCTGAAACCGTGGCAAGCTTTTTGCAATTCGGCAAGGATAATTTTCAAGCTGACCACCGCGTTTTTGTATTTTGGGACCACGGCGGCGGCAGTGTTTTTGGCTTGTGTCAAGATGAACGCACGGGCAATATTTTAAGTTTAAATGAAGTGCGCGACGCCTTTGCCGCGGTTTATGACGCAAATACAGAAAATCCGCCCTTTGAAGTTATCGGCTTTGATACTTGCTTAATGGCGACTTACGAAACGGCTAATACTTTGTACGGCTACGCGCATTATATGGTTGCTTCCGAGGAAGTGGAGCCCGGCAACGGTTGGCAGTATACAAGTTGGTTAAAAGCCTTGGGCGAAAATCCCGCAATGAGCGGCGCACGCCTTGGACAGGTTATGTGCGACGGCTATTATGAAGGTTGCGAAGATGTTTGGTCTGAAGACACTGTAACTTTATCTGTTATCGACTTATCAAAAATCCCTAACCTTCGCGCAGCTTATGAAAATTTCGGTATCGAGGCTTTGAGACTTTCGGCGCAGAATCCCCGCCAATTTTTCTCAAGCTTGGGGCGTAACGCCAAAAACTCTGAAAACTACGGCGGCAACACCCGTGAAAATGGTTATTATGATATGGTTGATATTGGAGACTTAGCCGAAAACTCAAAAGATTTATTGCCGCAAACTTCAACAACTTTAATTCGTGCGATTGATGACGCGGTTATTCACAGAGTGCACGGTCCTTACAGAACAAAAGGCAAAGGTATTTCCGGCTTTTACCCGTATTCCGGCAATGATAATTATTACGCAATGTACACCCGCGTTAATGCCGCGCCGGATTCCCAAAAATATTTGTACCATTACTTACTGCGCGGCTCCATTCCTTCTGAAGCGCAGGGAATTTTGGCAAGTACAGGTTTAAACGAATTGCCGCAACCGATTGAAGAAAGTCTTTTCTCTATTGCCGGCTTGGACGAATTAAAAATTCAAGTTGACAAGAAAAACAACGCCTTTGTACAGTTGACGCCCGAACAGCTGGAAAATATCGCCTATGTTAATTGCAATTTGGCTTACTTTGACGAAGCAGACGATATAATTTTGTACTTGGGCAGTGATTCAAATGTTAAAATCGACTGGAAAAAGGGAACTGTAACAGATAATTTTGACGCAACGTGGCCAATGTTGGACAGACACCCGGTTTATATCGAAGTTACCGCAGTTCAAGACGATTATAATTTGTACTCAATCCCAATTCTTTTGAACGGCGAGCGCGTCAATCTGGAGGCGGCTTATCAGTACAGTACCAACAGTTATAAAATCCTCGGCGCGCGCAGATTAAGTTCAAACGGTATGGCTGATAAAAATTTAATCAAACTTAAAGCCGGCGATACCATTACAACTTTGCACTACGGTATGACAATCAGCGGCGACGATTCAGATTTTACCGAGGCTGAAGTAATTACTTTCACATTTACCAAAGATTCAAATCTTGCCGATGAAAGAATTGGCAACGGCGAATATCTGTACTGTTTTGAGTTCGTCACGCCCAACAACGAAAGTGCAAGTTCACAATTTATTAATTTCAGTGTTGACGATAACGGCATTACCACTAACGAAATTGAATAACAAAAATTTTTTCAAAAAAATTGGCGACGGGCGAAACTGCCTGCCGCTTTTTTTATTGGTGAAATTCATACAGATAATTTTTGATTTTAGATACTGAAAAAGTTATAATATCAACCTAAACAAATGGGGAGTTTGCAACGGCGAATATCTGTACTGCTTCGAGTTCGTCACGCCCAATAACGAAAGTGCAAATTCGCAATTTATTAATTTCAGTGTTGACGATTCCGGCATTACCACTAACGAAATTGAATAACAAAAATTTTTCAAAAAAATTGGCGACGGGCAAAACTGCCTGCCGCTTTTTTTATTGGTGAAATTCATATAGATAATTTTTGATTTTAGATACTGAAAAAGTTATAATGTCAACCTAAATAAAAGGGGGTATTTTTTTTGAGTAAAACACTTGAAGAACTTGCGTTGCTGGTACAAGGGACAAAAATTATCGGCGACAGTTCAACTTTGATAACGGGAATTGAGCACGATTCAAGAAAAATCACGGCGGGAAATTTATTTGTCTGCATGGAAGGCGCGCACGTCGACGGGCACAATTTTATAAATTCGGCGGTTGAAAAGGGCGCGGTTGCAATTCTTACCACGCACGAAAATATTAATCTGCCCAAAAATATTTCTGCGCTTGTTGTTCCTGATATGTTAAAAACTTTGGCGATTATCGTCCCGTACTTTTACGATTTCCCCGCTAAAAAAATGCGCGTCATTGGAATTACCGGCACAAATGGCAAAACTACCACAACTTATTTAATTCGTGAAATTTTAATTCGCGCAGGTTTCAAAGTCGGCTTAATCGGTACAATTCAAATGATGATTGGCGAAGAAATTTTTCCCGTCCACAACACCACGCCAAACGTTATGGATTTACAAAAAACTTTCGCCGAAATGTTAAGCAAAAATGTTGATTATGTTGTAATGGAAGTTTCAAGCCACGCAATAGCCGAAAATCGAATTGCGGGGATTGATTTTAATGTTGCAGTTTTTACAAATTTGACGCAGGATCATTTGGACTATCATAAAACGCTTGAAAATTACCGTGATACAAAGGCGAAACTTTTTGCGCGGGCGAAAGATTTTGTTGTTGTGAATGTTGACGACGCGGCGGGTGCGGTTATGCTCCAAAATGCAAGTTGCCAAAAAATTACTTACAGCATCGAAAAAAATTCTGACTTTCGCGCAGAAAATGTTGACGTACACGCGGGCGGCACAAGTTTTAATGTTGGAAATTTAAATTTGAACTTACACTTAACAGGCAAATTTAACGTCTACAACGCCCTTAGCGCGGTTGGAGTTGCGCGGGCAGAAAATATATCAACCGACACGATTAAGGCAGCTCTGGAGGCGTTTAAGAGCGTTTCCGGGCGTTTTGAAAGGGTGTACGCCGAAATTCCTTTTACAGTTATTGTTGACTATGCACATACCCCCGACGGCGTCAAAAATGTTATCGAAACTGCGCGACAGATTGTCAAAAATAAAATCATTACAGTTTTTGGCTGCGGCGGCGACAGGGATAATACCAAGCGTCCAATTATGGGCAGGCTTGCGGCTGAACTTTCTGATATTGTAATTGCAACTTCAGATAACCCGCGCAGTGAAGACCCCGAAAAAATTTTGGCTGAAATTGAATTTGGTATCAAAGAAAAAATCGGCGGCAAGCAATATGAATGTATCCCTGACAGGAAGGCGGCAATTTTCCGCGCCATTGAAATTGCACAGGCTGGCGATATTGTTTTGATTCTCGGCAAAGGTCACGAAAATTATCAGATTCTGCGCGACAAAACTATTCACTTTGACGATAAAGAAGTTGCACTTGAGGCGATAAGGAGTCTTTAAATTGGAAAAATTAAGTTTGAATGAAATTATAAAAGTTACAAAGGCTGAAACAAATTCTGCTGAAAATATTTTTTTTGAAGGCGTAACAACTGACAGCCGCAAAATTTCTAAGGGTGTTTTGTTCGTTGCACTGAAGGGCGAAAAATTCAACGGCGAAACTTTCGCGCAGGACGCACTTAACAAAGGCGCGGCGGCAGTTTTGGTCAGTAAATCCGCGCCGGAAATTAGCGGCGTAACTTTGAAAGTTAACGACACTTTGACAGCCTATCAGCAAATTGCAAAAAGTTGGCGGGAACGTTTTCAAATTCCCGTCGTTGCAATTACCGGCTCCAACGGCAAAACTACCACGAAAGATTTAACAGCCGCCGTTTTAAGTGCTCTCGGCAAAGTTTGTAAAACTTCAGCTAACTTTAACAACGAAATTGGCGTACCAATGACTTTGCTGGAAATTGACGAAACGCACAAAGCCGCCGTTGTTGAAATTGGTATGCGCGGACTTCATCAGATTGAAAATTTGGCGCAGTACGTCAAGCCGAATATCGGAATTGTTATTAACGTCAACGAAACGCACATTGAAATTTTGGGCTCGATTGAAAATATTGCACGGGCGAAGGGCGAACTTGTACAGGCAATTCAAGCGGGCGGCACTGTCATTTTGAACGCTGATAATTTTTATACCGCCGAAATGAAAAAGCTTGCAAATAGCGGTGTAAAAATTTTAACTTACGGAATTGACAACGCGGCAGATTTAACCGCAGAAAATATTTCTACCAACGGCAACGCCACGAATTTTATTTTGAATTACGGCGGGCAGAAATATAATTTTGAAGTTCCAATAATCGGGCGTCACAATGTTTCAAATGCACTTGCGGCGATTGCGGCGGGTTTAAGCGTCGGCTTGTCGATTGAAGAAATTCAGCGCGGTATTTCAAAGTTGACTGCAACAAAAATGCGCCTTGAAATTATTCAACGCAAAAATTTTACAATCGTGAATGACGCCTACAACGCAAGCCCTGCCTCAATGGAAGCCGCTTTAAAAACCGTTGCCGAAATTTACAGCGGCAGAAAAATTGCAGTTTTGGGCGATATGTTGGAGCTCGGCGCAATTTCTGAAAAAGTTCATCGCGCAGTTGGTAAGCAACTTGTTGAAAATAATTTTGAAACTTTGATAGCGTTTGGCGAATTGGGAAAATTTATAGCCGCCGGAGCAAAAGACGCGGGCTTAAAAAATATTTTCACTGTTGATACGCACGAAGACGCCGCCAAAAAAATTCTTGAAATTTTACAGGCGGGCGATACTGTTTTGTTTAAGGCGTCGCACGGTATGCATTTGGAAAAAATTCTTGAGCTTATTTAGGGTTATAGGGGGCTAGGGGTATAGGGAAAAAGGGAAGAAAAATTTTAACCCCTATATCCCTGTATCCCTTGAACCCTAAATTTCGACGAAGGAGAAATTTCAATGATATTTGGCACTTTATCGGGAATAATCTTTGCCGCGTTAATCGCCGCGGTTGTTGTACTGATTCTCGGACCAATCGCAATTCCGCTGTTGCACAAATTAAAATTCGGTCAAAGTATCCGCACCGAAGGACCGAAAAGCCACCAAGTAAAAAGCGGTACTCCGACAATGGGCGGTATTTTTATGGTTGCCGGAATTGTAGCAGCAACGCTTGTTTGCGCCGAAATTAACACGGAAATTTTATTGGCGTTGTTTATTTTGGTAGGACACTTTGTACTGGGATTTTTGGACGATTATATAAAAGTTGTCAAAAAAAGAAATTTGGGACTCAAAGCGCGGCAAAAACTTTTGGGGCAAATTTTAATTTCAATCGTGACGATTTACTTTGCAACAACCGAACTTGGAATTAAAACAACTTTATGGATTCCGCTTATCAATGAAAATTTAGATTTGGGAATTTTTTATTACGTTTTAGTTTTGCTGGTAATTGTGGGCGCGTCAAACGCGGTAAATTTAACTGACGGCTTAGACGGCTTGGCGTCGGGTTGTATGGCTATTGCGTCGAGTTGCTACGCGGTAATTTGTTTAATTGAGGGACATTGGGAACTTGCAATTTTTTGCTCGGCGATTGTTGGCGCGTGCTTAGGATTTTTGAAATTTAATTTTCACCCTGCGCGAATATTTATGGGCGATACAGGCTCCCTTGCATTGGGCGGCGCGTTTGCGGCAATGGGAATTTTGACACATACCGAATTATTACTGCCAATAGTAGGATTAGTTTTTGTCTGCGAGGCGTTATCCGTAATTCTGCAAGTCATTTCATTTCAAACAACCGGCAAAAGGATTTTCAGAATGGCTCCGTTGCACCATCACTTTGAATTGGGCGGCTGGAAAGAATTAAAAGTTGTCTTTGTATTTTGGGCGGTAAGTTTAATTTGCGGCGTCATTGGTTTAGCTGTTCTTACAAGTGCTTAGTTGGGAGCGTTTTTTATGTTAAAAATTTTGCGCTTGAAATTTTCAGTGTTAATTGCGCTGGTTATTTTTGCAATTAGCGGCGCAGGGAGTGCGCAAGTTGTACGCGTCGGCTGGTACGATTCGCCTTTCAACTATGAAGATAAATTCGGGCGTCGCGCAGGTTACGGCTATGATTATCAACAAAAAATCGCCGCGTACACCGGCTGGACTTATGAATTTGTATACGGCACATGGCCTGAACTTTTTCAAATGTTGAGAGCCGGACAAATCGATATTTTAAGCGATGTTTCTTATACCAAAGAACGCGCCGCCGAAATGTTGTTTACTTCCTTACCAATGGGCGCGGAAACTTACTATTTGTATATTGCCGCCTCCAACAATGAAATTTCAGCGCACGATCTTTCTTCATTGAACGGCAAAAAAGTTGGTGTTGACGCCAACAGTTATCAAGCCGGGCTTTTCCGAGAATGGGCGGCGATTAACGGCATAACTGCACAGCTTATTGAATTTACCGAGCACGAAAAAAAAGTTTTGAAAATGTTGGAACGCGGCGAAATTGACGCCTATGTAACTTTAGATATTTATGAAGATGATGAAAATCATTTGCTTGTACCAATAACCAAAATCGGGCAGTCAGATTTTTTCTTTGCAGTCAACAAAAACCGCCACGACTTGCAAAACGAATTAAATTATGCAATGGGCAAAATTAATGACGAAAACCACTTCTTCAATAATCAGCTGTACGAAAAATATTTGAGGAGCAGCGGCACAAACGCTTTAATTTCAAATGACGAATTAAATTGGCTGTCTCAACACGGCGCAATTAAAATCGGCTACCTTGATAATTATCTTCCGTTCTGCGCGAATACAGGCGGCGAAGTTGACGGCGTTTTGAAAGATTATCTTGCACTTGCCGCAAATTGTACCAAAAACGCCACGCTGAATTTTGAAACAAAATCCTATCCAACTTTGCAGGACGCTTTTAACGCGCTTAGAGCCGGCGAAATTGATTGTGTTTTTCCCGTGCATTTGAGTTATTTTGACGCGGAAAATTTGGGCGTTATGGTAACAACTCCATTTGTTGAAACTGAAATTTACACGCTTGTCAAAAAAAATTCCGACAAAAAAATTTCCTTTGACAGAAAAACGCGCATTGCAGTCAATGAAACCAATTTCAATTACAAAACTTTTATACGTGATAATTTTCCGAACGGCGAAATTTTAAGTTGCAGCAGCGTTGAAGATTGTTTGGATAAAGTTGAAAATTCGCTTGCAGATTGCGCAATTATCAGCAATTATCAAGCCGCGCCGCAAATTCTCAATCATTCTGATTTATACGCGCTTGCAACCGGCGCAAGTATGAACTTTGCCTTTGCCGTGAATAAATCTGACACCGAACTTTATTACATTCTGAATAAAACTGCGAGCCTTGTACCTGACGCGTCAATTCATTCTGCGCTTACAGAGTATTCAAACGCCGGCTACAAATTTTCAATTACAGATTTTTTGAGGCGGTATATTTATTTTGTAATTGCGCTTTTGGCGGCTGTTGCATTTGCGGCTTTAAAATATACTCAAAACAAGGCAGAGCAACAATCTAAAGAGCTTCACGAGCGAATTAAAGTACAAAATCAAATGTTGGAAAATGAACGCAAAGCGCACGAAATTGACTCAATCGTTTCAGCAGTTGCCGCGGATTATCGCAGTGTTTACTATGTTGACCTTGAAAGAAACGAGGGCACTTGCTACCGCGCAAAAACCAATTCCAGCAACAGAATGAGCGATTTACAGGGCGTCCAAAAAGGCGACAAATTCCCCTTCCGTGAAAAGCTTACCGAGTACGCCAATGAATATGTTGCTGAATCAGATCGCGCAGATTTTTTGAAATTTATTGAGCCTGAAAATATTCGCGAAAAATTATCCGGCGAAACAATGACGGGGCATCGTTACTTGACATTCAGAGACGGAATTGAAAATTACGAAATGATTAAAATTGTGAATATTAATTCAGCACCAAACGGCGGCAAACTTAAGGCAGTAAGCATAGGATTTGCAAACGTCGACAGCGAAACGCGGGAAATTTTGCAACAAAATCGTTTCCTTACTGAAGAATTAAAAAAGAAAAAATCTGCAAAATAAAAAAGCGAGGTACAAAATTTGCGCCGCACTTTGTAAGCCGCTCTTAGTGAGTGGCTTTTTATTTTTCTGCACTGTAAACCAAAATTGAATCCTGCGCGAAATTTTTATCGTCAGTTTGAATTTGAGTAACAGAGAATTTTTGTTCGGTAATTGAATCTAAATTATTTTCGTCGGAAATAAAATTATTGTCGTAGAATAAATCAGCCGTCCTTGAATAAGTTTGAGTGGTAGTTTTGTTGCTTGAATCAATAATGGTAATATTTTTGCCTTTGTTCTTTTGAACAGTCAAAGAGCCGGTGCCAATGGTAAATATAACATTTTGCCCGCTGTAAGTTGTTTTTGAAATTGTACCGCTTGCAATTTTGATTTTATCCTGTCCTGCCGTGTAATCAGTAATAACATCTTTACCGCCGCTGTAAACGAAAACATCATTACCTGCGCCGCCGGTTAAAGTGTCATTACCTTTGCCGCCTGAAAGTGTATCGTTGCCTGCTTCGCCGTAAAGTTTGTCGTTGCCCTCTTCGCCAAACAAAGAATCATTACCCGCGCCGCCAAAAATTGTATCGTTCCCTGCGCCGCCGTAGATTTTATCTGCGCCTTTACCGCCTTTTATGGAATTTGCTGCGGCTGTACCAATAATGCTGACTGCTTGAGAAATTGCCGAGGCGTTTACTTTGCTTGCAGTCGGATAATCTGCCAAAGAAATTTTATTTCCCTTGAAAGTACTTGCCGCCGTAACAACCGAAGTTTTAACCGTAATTCCTGCAGGCAAGGTATCTTCCGCAATTTTTATTTCTTCGCCGTTTTCGTCAATAAGATTAACAGTTTTACCTTTGCCGCCCTTTAAAGTGATATTGCCTTCAGAAGTGTAAATTATAACATTGGAGCTGACAGTTTGCTTAGATTTATATTCAATATTTGAAGTATCAAATTGTATAGCGTCAACAGTTGCGTAATCTTGAATCAAATCATCGCCGCCTGTGTAAAAGTAAGTATCAGCCCCTGCGCCCAAGCTTACTGTATCATTGCCACTGCCGCCGGTAATTAAATCATTGCCCTTGCCTGTCTTTATTGAGTTGTTATTGTCATTTGCAATAATTTCTACACCGCCGCCAATTTTGGAGCCGTCAACTTTGGTAACATTTTCGCCGTAACTTTTGTTTAAATCAATTTCATTTTCAGCAGAGGCGATTGTTGC
Source organism: Selenomonadaceae bacterium (assembly GCA_017455645.1). Taxonomy (GTDB): domain Bacteria; phylum Bacillota; class Negativicutes; order Selenomonadales; family Selenomonadaceae; genus Quinella. The sequence goes on from JAFSZS010000053.1 coordinate 10,219, forward strand.
CTGTAATAAATTTTTTGTACTGTCAAATTTCCAACCGGTAGGAAATTCGCCGCCGGGTATTGTTATAGGGGCTCCATTTTGGTCAACGAGTGAAATATCTTTGCCGTTGCCGTTTTTAACGGTCAAATTGCCCGCGCTTGTGTAGTAAATCACGTTTGAACCAACTGTTGCAACGTCTTGAAGTTCAATTTCTTGAGTATCAATTTGAATGACATCGTGATTTGCGGTGTAGTCGGTAATAATGTCGTCGCCGCCTGAATAAATTAAAGTATCGTCGCCTGCGCCGCTTATTAAAATATCATTGCCGGAGCCGCCGTCCAGAATATCATTACCCTTGCCGCCCTGGAGTGAATTATTTAAATTATTGCCGTAAATTTCGACTCCGCCGCTTATTTTGGAGCCGTCAACTTTTTCTATATCTTCGCCGTAATCTTCGGCTAAATCAATTTCGTTTTCAGCACTTGACATTGTCGCTTGTAAAATCCCCTTGTCAAAATCCAATTTCCAGCCTTTTGGAGGATCAACCAAAATAATTCTTTTGCCGTTAGAATCCATTAAAGTTATTTTTTCTTCTTTAGCATTTTGAACTAGGATAAAGCCCGGGCTGTTAGTAAAAGTGTAAATAACGTCTTCGCCGTCAAAGGAACGTTCGATTTTATCTTTGCCGTTTTTGTAAGTAATATTGTCAAAGTTAAGCTGAATAGAATCTTGGTTACTGCCGCCAACATAATTAATAATCCTGTCGTCTCCGCCGCTGTAAATAAAAGTATCGACAACGCCGCCGGTTCCAACAAGAGTATCATTGCCGTCGCCGCCGTCCAAAATATTTCTTCCATTGCCGCCCTTTATACTGTTGTCTAAATCATTGCCGATAATTTCAATACCGGAAGTTTTGGAGCCGTCAACAGTTTCTACGCCGTCTCCGTAACTTTCGCTCAAGTCAATATTTTCCGCGCCTTTAACAGTTGCCGTAATAATTGCCGCGTTGGTATTTGTTTTTGAACTTGTACCGTATTTCCAGCCGTCGGGGAGTAATGCAGGAATTATCGTTTCATCGTTAATGTGAATAATTTTGTCGGCGGCGTCTTTTAAAGTGATTGTACCGCTTGAAACTTTAACAAGAAAATCGTTGTTGGAAATTGAATAAGAATACGCGCCCTTAGTAATTTCTAAAGTGTCAGTTTCGCCAAAACCAATGATAGTATCTTTTCCGTCGCCCTGCGCGTATTGGTACAAAATATTTTCGCCGTAATTCTCGATAGTATCATCGCCTTGACCGCCAATAATGGTTGTGTAATGTCCTTCATTAAAAATTTTATCTCTGCCTGCGCCGCCGTCAATCGTAACATCGTCGCCGGTATTTGAAATGTTATCATTGCCCGCATCGCCGGAAATTGAAACCAAATTACCGGTGTTGTCGATAATGTCATTGCCTTTCATTGCGATAATAGTTTTTTCGTCATCGGCATTAGAAAGGTTATCGGCTTTATCTGTTCCCAAAATTGTATCATCAGGTTCATTGCTGATAATAGTTTCAACTGCGGCGGCATTGCCAATTTTCAGATAAAAAGATTTTTCCGCGTAGTCTTGCAGGGTAATTTTACCTTTGCCGACTGTCAAAATAACGTCCGCGCCGCTAACTGAACTTGAAACAGTGCCGCTTGTAATGTGCAGGGTATCATTTTTACTGAGATTGGAAATAGCGTCGTTGCCGTCGCCTTCTGCGTATTGGAATATATTGGAACTTGAGTCGGAAGTGTTATTAATAATTATATCGTTGCCTTTGCCGCCTTTGACAGTGATATTTTGAGGATTTGAACTTAACCAAATTAAATCATCGCCGGTACCTGCATCTACAGAAACATTTTTCCCGTAACTGCCGTCGCTGTCGCCTGAAAGTACAATAGAATCATTGCCCGCGCCGCCTTTTAGTGTAATGTTGTTGGCGTTATTCATAATATAATCATTGTCATCGCCGCCGTCCATTATTCCGTATGAAGTGAGGCTTGAGCTAAAAAGATAATCATTCCCGGCGTCGCCATAAACAGTTGAATTATTCCCGATATTTATAACAGAATCATCACCCGTGCCTCCTGAAATTGAAACGTAATTTTGTCCATTCACAAGGGTATCATTTCCGTCGCCGCCGATTATTGTAACCCGCGTTGCATTATTAATGACATAATCATTACCGGCAAGCGCGTTCAAAATCGTATCAGCTGTTTGGTTGTTGTAAGTGTCGTTGCCGTTTGTAAAAATTGCAGGGATTGAAAGCGTGCCGCCGACAATATTTATTGTTTCGTCTTTTGCGCCGGAAAGTGTCATTGCTCCGCCGCTAACCATACTTACAATAACATTGGAACCTACAGTTTCACGGGTATAATAGCCGCCGCCTAAAGAAATTGTATCATTGGAATCAAAGCCGTAAATAACATCGTTGCCGTCGCCCTGCGCGTATTGATAAAGCCTATGATGAGTTGTATTTTTTGTACTGTAAATTAAATCATTGCCTGTGCCTGCGTTGATTGTACCGACGTATTCGTTACCGCCGCTTACAAGGCTTATTGTATCATTGCCTGCGCCACTGCTGATTGAAGAATTGTGATAATAACCGCCTATAAAATCATCGCCGTCCTCGCCGGAAATTATAACTTCACCGGCCTTGCTTACGATAGAATCATTGCCTGCCCCTCCCTGAATTGTTACACGTTGACTTCCGTTGTAAATTGTATCTGCGCCTAATCCGCCGTTTATCGTGGAATATGCTCCTGCGATATTAATAAACTTATTGCCTTCTTTAACAAAATAAGAACCGTCATTATAAATATAATCGTTGCCGTCGCCCGCGTTGATTGTAACGTTACTGCCGCTGTTTGTAATTTTGTCGTTGCCTGCAAGCGCGTTAATTGTGGCGTTATCTTCGCCGTTGTCGAGAGTGTCAGCCTTTGCAGTGCCTTCAATGTAAAGTTCGTCTTCGCCGTCGTCAAAAATAATATCGTTGCCTGTTGCGTCTACGAGTTTAATTTGTTTACCTTTGCCGCTTTTAACTGTAATATCGCCCTCTGAAGTTGAATAGATAATGTTGGAGCCGACCGTTTCAACGCCATTAATTTCAATGTTTGCCGTGTCAATTTGAATTGAATCTACTGTTGCATAATCTTGAATTAAATCGTTGCCGCCCGCGTAAATGAAAATATCCGCGCCCGCGCCGAGTGATACTGTATCGTCGCCGGAACCGCCGCTGATTGTATCGTTGCCTTTACCGCCCTTGATACTGTTGTTGTGTTCGTTGCCAAAAATTTTAACGCCGCCCGTAACTTTGGAGGCGTCCACCTTGATAACGTCCGCGCCGTAGTCTTCGGTTAAATCAATGTTGCTTGCAGTTGCCAAAGTTGCAGTGATTGAAGTTTTGGCGGTATTTGCATATTTCCAACCGGCAGGAAGTGTATCTTCATCTGCAGGGGGTGTATCATTGCCGCCGCCTGTATTTGTGTCTGTACTGCCGCCGCTTAAAATAGTTTCAATATTGAAAGCAACATCCACACCGCCTTTAACTAAAATTGAACCATTGCTAACAATAATTATTAAGTCAGAACTACTTGCTGACGTTTTGGAAGTAACATAACTAGACGCCGCAATTTGGATTGTATCTTTATATTTTATACCAAAAATAGTATCGTTGCCGTCACCTTCTACATATTGAATAAGATTTTCTCCGCCGTTATCATCTAAAGAAATTCTATCATCACCAATACCACCCGATATGGTGCTGGTAGAAGCGTATTGGCTGCTGTACCAAATATTAATGCTGTCATTACCCGATTCACCATTTATTAAATGCCCAGTATTACAGTCAAAGGTGTCATTACCCGTGCCGCCATTTAGTGTACAATCATATCCATACACATAAATTTCATCATTTTCAGCCCCACTATTAATTAAATTATATCTGCCAAAAGTAAGAAAAATTACATCTTCCCCATCACCAGTAGTAATCGTTGAATTATACATATGTAGATCATCATCACCTATTACGTCGTTGCCATTACCGGTATTTATTTGAGAATAATGGTATCCATAGCCAGAAATAAAATCATTCCCGTCACCAGTGTTGATAGTTGAATAATCACTTCCAAATAAATCATATTTGAACATTCCGTTCGATACATAGTCGTTACCTTCTCCGCTCTCTATTAAAATATAATCACTTTTGAATCTAATGGTATCATTACCTGCGCCACCATTTATTGTTACAAAGTCTGCCTTATTATAAATAGAATCATCTTCGCTTGTGCCAGTTATTATAGTGTTTGAAGTTGAATTGTCGATAATTGCGAAACGTTGAATATCAAAAACAAGTTTATTCATAAAAATTCCTCCTTGCAAAAAAATTAACCGAACATTTATACAAAAAAATTATAATCTTTCAAATGTTGCCGTGTCAATTCAACGCTGCCATTTCTAATGAAATTTTAAGAAATAAAAAAAGCCCGCCTAAGCGAGCTGAAATTTTTCGTTGTAATTTTTAGCCTTGCAAAATCCTAGCCTCAAAAGGTTTTAAAATATTTTTATCTGCGCCGGATTCACTGTCCAGCAAAATTTTCTTGTCAATAAAATCAGGCGGCAGTGCAACTTTTTCATTGGAAAAATTTACCGCGGTTATTAAAGTATTGCCGTTCAAACTGCGCGAGAATGCAAAAATTTCTTCGTTGTCAGGCAAAAGTAATTTGTAATCGCCGCCAATTAATTCAGCGTGTCCTGCGCGAAGTTGTACAAGTTTTCTGTACCAATTAAGCACTGAATCAGAATTTTTTTCCTCAATTTCGGCGTTGACAGTTTTATAATTTTCATTTACCGGCAGCCACGGCGTACCCGTCGAAAAGCCGGCATTTTTTTTATCGCTCCATTGCATTGGCGTCCGCGCGTTATCCCGGCTGAATCTGTGTACAAATTTCAACGCCTTCGAAACTGTTAAACCTTCCTGCAACATCAGCTGAAATTGCCCGTGCGATCCAATGTCATTGTAACTTTCGATTGAATCCCAAGCAACATTTGTAAAGCCCAATTCTTCGCCTTCAAAAATAAAAGGCGTCCCGCGCATTGTCAAAAGAATTGCAGCCAAAACTTTTGCCGCCTTGACAGTATCTGTACCTTGCGGGAAAAAGTGATTTACACTGCGCGGCTTGTCGTGATTTTCAAAATAAATTGGATACCAGCCGTTTTGCGCGGTTGCCTTTTGACTTTCAGTGATAACTTTTTTTAAATCTGTCAATTTCCAAATTTGCGGCTTGTGCCACGCCTCGCCGTCCGGAAACATTATATTGACGTGACTAAATTCAAAAAGCATATCAAAAACGCCGTCATTGCCTACCCAAAATTTTAACTCTTCCGGCTTAACCGAATTTGCCTCACCGACTGTAAAAATATCGTGCCCGTCAAAAACTTTCGCCTTAAATTCGTGCAGAAAATCCAAAATCCCCGCGGTATTTGCGTAAACGTCATGAACACTTGCCAAGCCGTCTGAATCGGGCGTACCGTCTTTAAATTCTGCAGGTTTTTTAATATAAACTATTGCATCAATACGAAAACCGCCCACGCCCTTTTTCAGCCAAAAATTAGCCGCGTCAAAAAGTGCTTGCCGAACGGCGGGATTTTCCCAATTTAAATCGGGTTGTTCCTTTGCAAAGCTGTGAAGATAATATTGTTGGCGTTGCTCATTCCAAGTCCACGCACTGCCGCCGAAAATCCCGCGCCAATTTGTAGGCGGCGTACCGTCCGGCTTAGCGTCCCGCCAAATGTACCAATCCGCTTTTTCGTTGGTACGATTTTTTTTGGATTCTAAAAACCATTCGTGCTTGTCTGAACTGTGATTGAAGACCAAATCCATAACAATTTTTATCCCGCGCTTGTCAGCCTCGGCGATTAAATTTTCAAAGTCTTTCATTGTGCCGTAAGCTGAATCAATTTCAGTGTAATTGGAAATATCGTAGCCGTTGTCAACTTGCGGCGAAGGATAAACAGGCGTCAACCAAATTGCGCCGACGCCCAAATTTTTTAAATAGTCTAAGTGTTGAGTAACGCCGTTTAAATCGCCCGTGCCGCTGCCGGTTGTATCTTGAAAAGATTTTGGGTAAATTTGATAGACAATGGTTTTTTGCCACCATTTTAAATTTTCAGCCGTCATAAATTTTGCGCCTCCTAAAATTTTTTCAATAAAAAAAGACCGTCAAAACAATTTTATTTTAACGGTGGTGGTATCATTCGGCTTGCAGTCAAAATATTTTTCTGCAGGAAATGACTTGTACTGCCGTTTAAACCGCCCGTGCCGCTGCCTGTGGTATTTTGTAGACAATCGACTTTTGCCGCCATTTTAAATTTTCAGCCGCCATAACTTTTGCGCCTCCTAAAATTCTTTCAATAAAAAAAGACCGTCAAAACAATTTTATTTTAACGGTGGTGGTATCATTCGGCTTGCAGTCAAAATATTTTCTGCAGGAAATGACTTGTACTGCCGTTTAAACCGCCCGTGCCGCTGCCTGTAGTATTTTGTAGACAATCGACTTTTGCCGCCATTTTAAATTTTCAGCCGTCATAACTTTTGCGCCTCCAATAATTTTTTAGATAAAAAAAACCGTCAAAACAATTTTATTTTAACGGTGGTGGTATCATTCGGCTTGCAGTCAAAATATTTTCTGCAGGAAATGACTTGTAC
>JAFSZS010000006.1 GCA_017455645.1 Selenomonadaceae bacterium
GCCGGAAAAAACAGCGTCCGAGCCGCCGTCCATTCCGCCCATTCCGCCCGCCTTTGCTTCCTGTCCCAAAATTACCGCTATTAAGCCAAGTGAAATTATCGCATCCAGTACCATTAAAAATGTAAGCAAAATTTATTCCTCCCAAAAAAATTAGCGGTACGCCACCGCCCATAAAAAAATTTGATAAAATTGAAAAGTATTTTAGCACAAAGTATTTGTTAAATCAATAATATAAAATTACCGAATTACAAACTTTCGTCAGCGCATTTTAAAAGTAAAACCAAACTGCAATCATCAGCAGTAATTTTACAGAGAGTTTCACGGAAATTTTCAGCCAAGCCCTTTTCCACTTCTTCAACAGGCAGGATTTTTGCAGCTTGAATAATTTTCTTCATAACCGGCATTAAATTTTGTGATTGACGCTGATAAAATCCGCTTGCAGTGCCGTCTGACATAAGCATAAAAGCCGAAACTTCGTCAATATTTCCTTTGTACAGCCTTAAATGACTAATTGCGTCGGGCGAAGTAACAAAAGTAGTTTCGTTTGAAAATTCTCCGTTATCCGGCGTGGAAAGTACCGCCAAAAAATCGCCGTCAAGCATTCCAATTACGCCGTCGCCAACATGTACCGCCAAAAAATTATCATTCTTTACGGCAACCGCCAAAAGAGTGGAGGCAAGGTCTTTTAAATCGCAATTTGAAACGGCGGAAATTTTTTCCAATTCTTCAATCAGTGCCGCCAATAATTCTTCAGCAACTTTATCGCTTGTTTCAGCTGAAAAATATTCATCGAATTTCTCTGTTAAAACTTCACAAACTTTTTTGGTTACGCCTTGAGCTCCAATTTCAGAATGTGCCGCCGAGCCTGCGCCGTCCGCCAAACTTACGGCAAAACATTCATTGTTATTCAAAGAAAAAGTTTTATCTTGACAAGGCGTACCGGAATTTTCGTGCGAACGCCCTTTTATTGCAATTTGAGTAACTTTCCACATTTAAAAAATTTTGCGCCTCCTAAAGGAAGTTCAGCGGGCCATGGCTCAACTTTTCTTGTATTTAAAGAATATTTACTGCCCCATTCCGAAATAGCCTTCAAATTGTATTGAACTTTTTCGCCGGGCATAGATTTTGAAGTTTCCTCAACACTTGACGACAGCCACTCAAAAAATTCTTTGAATTTGAGCTCTTTTAATTGTATAGAATTGCGTTTGGGCGTAAATTTTGCCAAAACATCCAAATTTGCATCTTCACCGACGCCTATTGGAAAGAGCGTTAATTTTTTTTCTGAAATCATTTTATTGGTACGCTCCATCGCCCGCGCAAGTTCGGCAGAATCGCCGTTGGGGTTACCGTCAGTCATAAGAACAAGCCACGGCTGAAAATAATCTACTCCGGCGTCTTTAAATTCTTGCTTGCGCTTTTCCAATAAATCTAACGCAAGATTGACGCCTTCGCCCATTGAAGTCATTTCGCCGAGTTCAAGCTCGGGTACTTCTTGACGATAAACATTGGCAAAATCTAACTTACATTCTGCGGTATTTGCAAAAGTTACAATGCAAATTTCGGCGGCAAATTGTGCAATTTCGTCCTGCGAAATTTCATCATAGAAAAGTTTGACACCCTCTTGAAGTTCATCCAAACGAGTAATACCGCCTGTAGCCGTTGACCAATTTTGTCCGTCCCTGAAAATAATTTTTCCGGTCAATTTAAAATCGCCTCTCTCGACAGTTCCCATAGAACCGCTGACGTCAAGGCAAAGACAAATTGCAACACGTGCCGTTGGATTGTTATTTAAATCTTCCCTGCGAATTTTCAAGTAATCGCTGACTTTTTCCATAAAAAATCACTCCTTATTTAAAAAATGAACCAAAAATAGATTTACCGACGGTACTTTGAGGACGGCGTTCAGTTTTTGAAGTACCGCGGCATTTTGGGCAACGTTTAGGTAAATCCAAACCGCGAGATTGATAAAATTCAACTTCGCCGTTTGTCATTGTAAAATATTCGCCGCATTCTGTACAGTAAGCACCGTGCGCCGAGCGATTTTTATTTTGTTGCTTTTCTTCGTAACATTTTTTGCAAAGCGTGTAAGGCGCAGTGCGTTTCAAAATATATTTGTCATAATTTGTAAATCTTATTGTTGTGTAGCAGTTTTCGCATCTGTACGGCGGAATTAAATCTTTATCAAGACAATCACGGCAAAAACCCTCAACAGTTTTACCAAATTCAACACTCCTGCCGCAAATCGGGCATTTTACAATTTCGTGATTTTTTTTGCGGCATTCCGGACACAATTTGGGCATATCGAAATCGTGAGTCTTGTAATAATCGACTTCGCCGCCGTCCATTTCAAAACGCTTGCCGCAATTCGTACAAAAAGCCTTGTGCTGAATTTTGGAGCGACAATCCGAGCAATAGCTGTAGCCGTGCTTTAATCCCAAATTATATTTTTCGTGATAACTGAAAACCATTTCCTTGCCGCAACATTCGCAACGGTGTTCATATACAACTTTATCGCCGCATTTACGGCAAACTTTGCGGTTGCTCTCTTCAAGAATCATTTCATCGCAGAACATACACTTTACATAATTTTTATCTTTGGACATTTTAAAGCGCGTCGGGAAAATTTCTTCAGACATTTTATCTTGCTCTGCCATTTTGCCGTTGTCCAAAAGATTCAAATAAGCCACAAAAAGCGCAAGCCACATTTTGGCGTTAAGGCGGGTATTTTCTGCAGCGTGAGATTCGCCCTTGCGAAAAGTTTGATAAAAACGTTCTTTGACTTTGAAAGTTAAATGACTCCACATAAAACGCCACATACCGTCCGGCGTTTTGCGATTTGTAGCCTCGCCCAAAGGATAGGAAAAATCCATATTGATTATATTTGTAATTGGGTCTTCGCCGCCTTGTTGGGCGTAAGGAGTTTTTCCCGGTAACATAATCATAAAAAGTAAAGTTGCCAGTGCAAAATTTTCATTGCCAATCGTTCTTAAAAAGCTGTCAAAATTTTTCCTTTGAATTTCCGGCGCGGTATAATTTATCGTGCCTACAGGGCAGGGAAAATCTTCAATTTGCCAACTGTCAACATCTACGAAAAAAACTTCTTTTGGCGAAACAACCAAAATATTTGCAGGGTTTATATCGCCAATGATTATGTTGTGACTGTGAAGGTAGGCAATTTTGCGAAGTATCGTAACACAAAGTTCAACAGTGTCGCGTTTTTTCCAATCTGGGAAAATTTTTTTGAAAAGCGGCGGCAAAAAAATACTGCGCTGAATTTCTTTACCCTTGGCAAGCGGCATCAAAAAGCCTACAAATTCTTTTCTTTCGTTGTACAAATCTGAAACGGGCCAACAAACGCCTTCATATTTTATCGGGCGGCTTAACATTAATTTTAATTTTTCACGACGCCTGATTGTAAGGTGGTCGGGCTTGTAAATTTTTGCAACATAATCTGTATTGGTTTTATAAATTATCCCCTCGCCGCCGGACGCTATTTCTTCGCCCAATATAATCATTTCGGCGCGCGGAGTAAAAAGCCGACTGCCGGTCTTGGTTTCCAAAGTATTTGTAATAAGCGCATTTGAAATAGCGGTTACATTTTGGCAAATTCTGAAAGGCGCAATTTCATCTGTATCATCAAAAGAAAATTTGCGCCTTCCTTCAGTTTTGGATTTTTCCCAGCCGTAGCCGCGCAATTCACCGTTGCTGCCGATTCTTTTTGCCTCAACTTTGTTTGCCTGCGTAGACAAATTTTCGTTGATTCTCAAAATATCTTTTGCCAAATCGTTATCTTGAGTTATCAGCAACAGTTTATATTTTATTCTGTAGTGCATAAAAGCAGCTTGAAAAATATTGTCGGAAAAAGTATCGTTGCCTGTACCGTAAATTTTTACGAGATCATGATCAAGCATTTGGTTAATCATAAGCAGTCTTTTTCTTGCCAAATTTCTTACTTCGTCTGAAGAATTTTTACTGTTTGCAACTTTTTTAAGTTCATTTGCAACGCTTACCGGAATAAAAATAAAACGTTTGTGAATCGAAAGTAAATCAACCAGCCTTATCCAAAAATTATCATCTTGCGAATATAAGAAGCTGCAAGTATCGACGAAAATTTTAAAATCCTTGACGTATTCTTCGAGTCCGTCATTGTAATTCGGATTTTCTGTATCGCTCATTTCCACGCGCCGTTTTCATTGATAAGCGCGACAGTTCCCCTAAATTTTGCAATTTGTTGACGCCCTGCGATATTATCTGCCGCCGTTAAAACATACTCCAAATTAATTTCATACGAATTTTCAGAGACAACTTTAATTTGGTCAACACTGCTGCTTACGGTTGTTTCAAAACCGTCCGCCCAGCCGTAATACTCCATTTCGTTTTGAAATTCCCAACTCAAGCAGTTGTAGGCACTTCTCAAATTTTTTTGTGTAATATTTTTGTGAAAAGAAACAAGCGTATCAACTGCGGCTTTTTGATTTTCGCTTGTCAGTGGCGCAACCAAAAGATTTTCCGGCTTGGGAATTGACTTTTCAATTTCAGTAGATTTTTCTGCAATATTTTGCTGTGGCTGATTTTGAGTTGTAACATTAGCCGCGCTGTTGCCGAAGATTTGGGGATAAGATTTACTGACAAAGTCGCTGATAGTTGAAGTATCAAAAGTTAAAGCTGCAACCAAGCCGATTATTACAACCGCCGAATACTTATGCTCTTCAATTTTTGAAATTAATCCCGACGAGAAATTTTTTTCTACCGGAATATCTTGAGTTCCTTTTTTATTGGGCGGATGATTTTCAACATTAAATGAAGGCTTAGTAAATTTTTTTGTTTTGATAACGGCTCCATTTTTTATTTTATTTTTATGTTGCAGAAGATTGAAGCCGTAATTTGGGCAAAACTTTGCCATAAAATCTTTCCCCCCGGTTTAATTTTTTTTGAACATCTTAAATTTACTCCTCCCAACTTTAAAATCGATTTTAAGGCGTCTGACAGCCTCTACAACCCCCCTTTAAGCGTCAACCTAAGGAATTTATCATAGCAAAAAAAAAACGGCAAATTTTGCCGTATATTGAAAATTTCGAGTATGAAAAATTATCTGAAGAGCAGACTTACCGAGCGTTTCGCCGGTATTCTCAAAATAACGTCGCCGATTGATTTTGCCATGGACAGTACGATAATTCTTTCAGATTGTTTTTCGGGCGGCAAGGGAATTGTATCTGTAATGACAATTTTTTCAATATCAGAGTTGTTAATTTTTTCGACGGCGTTTTTGCTCAAGACGGCGTGCGAACAAGCGGCAAGTACAGATTTTGCGCCGAGGCGTTTTAAAGCCTTTGCACCTTCACAAAGACTGCCGGCAGTGTCAACAATATCATCAATCATCAACGCAACTTTGCCTTGAACGTCGCCGATAATATTCATAACTTCAGCCTCGCCGGGGCGCGGTCTGCGCTTTTCAATAATCGCAATAGGAGCTTTGAGGAAATCTGCCAAAATTCTTGCACGGGTAACTCCGCCCAAATCCGGTGAAACAACTACCAATTCGCCGCCGAAGTCATGCCCGTTGAAATAATCTGCGAAAACCGGAGCCGCCGCCAAATGGTCAACCGGAATATCAAAAAAGCCTTGAATTTGTCCGGCGTGCAAGTCAACAGTCAAAACGCGCGTCATACCCGCGGCAACCATTAAATTTGCAACAAGTTTAGCTGAAATTGGCTCGCGCCCGCGAGTTTTTCTGTCTTGGCGTGCGTAGGCGTAATAGGGAACAACCGCGGTAATACTTCCTGCTGAAGCGCGTTTGCAAGCGTCCGCCATTATCAAAAGTTCCATCAAGTTATCGTTGACAGGTTGCGAAGTCGGCTGAACAATAAAAATATCCTTGCCGCGTATGCTGTCTTTAATCATAACTTGAGTTTCGCCGTTGTTGAATTTTCCAACAAAAGTTTCAAACAGATCCACTCCGATATATTCGGCGATTTTTTGTGCAAGTTCGGGATTTGCGTTACCCGTCATCAAACAAAGATTAGCCGTTGTCAAATTACTTTCCATCAAAACTCCTCCAATTTAGGGAATAGGGGCTAGGGAGTAGGGATTAGAGAAATTGCCCCAAATTATTTTTATATTTGATAAGTTCTATTTTCTTTTGTCATTCCAATTTTCAATATTGGTTTGACGCGCCCGCGCAATGGCAAGATTATCTTTCGGTACAGTTTTGGTAATGGTTGAACCTGCGCCAATGTACGCGCCGTCTTCCAAAGTTACCGGCGCAACCAAATTTGAATTGCAACCGACAAAAACATTATCGCCAATGGTCGTGCGGAATTTTTTCTTGCCGTCATAATTAACCGTAATTGCGCCGCAACCGATATTACAGCCCGCGCCCATATCAGTATCGCCGATATATTGCAAGTGCGGAAGTTTCGAGCCTTCACCAATGTTGGAATTTTTAACTTCGACAAAGTTACCGATTTTAACCTTGTTGGAAATTTTGGAATTGGGGCGAATGTGTACGTACGGTCCCAAAATTACGTCATCGCAAATTTCGGCGTCATGACAGTAGCAAAATTGCGCCTGTACATTATTTCCGACTGTCATATTTTGAAGGCGGGAATTTGGACCTATCGCGCAGTTTTCGCCAATTTTAGTTTTGCCCTCAATGAAAGTATTTGGGTAAATTGTTGTATCCTGTCCAATTTCAACATCTGAATCAATAAAAGTTGACTCGGGGTCAAGGATTGTAACGCCGTTTTCCATAAGCTCAATATTTTTTCTTTGGCGAAGGATTTTATCAGCGGCGGCAAGTTGTACGCGGGAATTAATTCCTAATGTTTGGCGGTAATCGTCAACACCCACGGCGTTAATTTTTTCGCTGTAATTTTTGAGAATGGTTAAAACGTCCGGCAAATAATATTCGCCCTGCGCGTTTTCGTTTTTGACGCTTGCAAGGGCGGTAAAAAGTTTTTGAATATCGAAACAGTAAACGCCGGCGTTGACTTCATTAATCAGGCGTTCGTAGCTGTTGGCGTCTTTTTGCTCGACGATTTTTTTAAAAGTGCCGTCGTCTTCACGAATAATTCTGCCGTAACCGGTAGCGTCGGGCATTTCGGCTGTTAAAACTGTAGCCACGGCGTTTGACTCCAAATGTTTTTCAACAAATTTTTTCAAAAGTTCGCCGGTAAAAAGCGGGGTATCGCCGCAAAGTACCAAAACAGTACCCTTTGAATCAGCAAAATTTTTTTTGGTACACAAAACGGCGTGCCCTGTGCCGAGTTGTTCAGCTTGCAAAACAAATTCAACGTCGGAAAAATTTTTTTGAACGAGTTCCGCGCCGTTGCCAATAACCACAATTTCACGAGTTGAGCCGGCGGATTTTGCCGCGTCAATGACATGTTGCAGCATAGGTTTACCGCCGACTTTGTGCAAAACTTTCGGCAATTTGCTTTTCATACGGGTACCTTTGCCCGCCGCTAAAATTATTGTTTCCAACTTTTCAATCGCCCTCCAATTTCTAAGGATTAAGGAAAAAAACTATTCCCTATCCACTATTCCCTACTCCCTACTCCCTATTCTTGCGCATAGCTTTAAGCAAAGTTTTTTCTGCGCGTTCCATATGGTGTTCAGCCGCTTCACGCGCCGCGCTGACGTCGCCGTTTGCTATAGCCTCAACCATTTCTGAATGTTCCTCCAAAGTTTCCTGCAACCTGCCGGGGTATGACATTGACAAAGTACGAAAACGCGCCAACTGTTCCTTGAGGTTGTTGATAATGTTTACAAGGCGTTCATTGCGGCTGACTTGATACAGCAAGCCGTGAAATTTTATATCTGTTTCGACGATTTTTTCCATATCATTTTTGGCAATGTAGCCTTCAATTTCCATTAACAAATTTTGAAGTGTTTCGAGTTCGTCGGGTTCAATCCTGCGCGCGGCTAAGCCCGTTGCAAGCGATTCAAGCGCGGAGCGAATTTCAAAAATTTCTTTTACGTCATTTGTTGAAATATCTGAAACGTACGTACCGCGGCGCGGCATCATAATTACGTAGCCTTCTTGTTCCAATTTGCGAATTGCCTCGCGGACGGGCGTGCGGCTTATTCCCAATTCTTCATCAAGCTGCACTTCCATTAAACGTTCACCGGGTTCCAAAATTCCTTTTCGTAGTGCGTCGCGCAGGGTTTCACAGACCGCCTCCCGTAACGGCTGATAAGTATCTAAATCTATTGGTTGCAGTCTTGCCATTTTAAATCACCTTCTGAAAAATTTTTGTAATAAAAATCTGCGCGTCGCCGCTGAATTTTTCGGCGTCAAAATTATCAATAAACGCAAAAACAGTTGGACCGCTGCCGCTCATCATTGCAACTTTTGCGCCGCTGTCAATCAGAAATTTTTTGTAAGTTTCAATCGCAGGAATTTTTTTAATTGCAACCGGCTCCAGTACGTTTGAAAATTTTTGAAAAGCCGCGCTGTAATTTTTTTCTGCTAAAAGTTTAACAATTTCGGCGTTTGGCGGATGAATTGCCGCGGGTTTTTCGTCGTAAGTTTGATAAGCCCAAGCTGTAGAAATTTCGCCGCGCGGTTTTATCAGTACCACGTCAAAAATATCTAAATCATTAAGCCGCGTCAACTTTTCGCCGCGCCCGCTTGCCAAACAAGTACCGCCGATTATACAAAATGGAACGTCCGAGCCGATTTTTGCGCCAATTTCCAACATTTCGGCAACGGACAAATTTAAATCGTACAAAATATTTAAACCGCGAATAACCGCCGCCGCGTCCGAACTGCCGCCCGCCAATCCTGCCGCCGAAGGAATTTTTTTTACTAAATTAATTTCAACGCCAAAATTTTTGTTGCAGAATTTTTGAACTTCCAAAACTGCGCGAAAAGCCAAATTTTTTTCGTCGTTGGGAAGTGAATCATTGCCGGAAATTTTTAAAATAATTTCGTCAGCCATTTCAATTTCGACAATGTCAGCAAGTTCAAGCGTTTGCATAATCATTTCAACTTCGTGGTAGCCGTCGGCGCGTTTGCCCAAAATATCAAGCGTCAAATTTATTTTCGCCCTTGCAAATTCTTTTACCATTGTACACCTGCCTTAAATTTTCGCCGAAATTTTAACACCAAATATTTCCTTTGGCAAGCCGTGATATAATCTGCTGAAAGGATTGATAACCACGTTAAAAAATTTTTTCCGGCAAAACAAAAAAGCCCTCGTTGAAATTGCAATTTTAAAATTCTTTGAAGGCGCGGCAATTTTGGGCGCGGCTTATTTTTTGGTACGCTTTATAAATTCGGCTGAAGGATTTTTATTTTTGGCGGCGACAGTTTCAAGATTTTTAATTTCTGCAACCTGCGCGAGGAAAATTTTAAAACTGTCAACCAAATTTCAAACTGAATTGCGAAAAGATTTACACGCCGAAATTTTCAACAAAGAAATTGCAAGCGGCGAAATTTTAACGCTGATATTCGAAACGGTTCAAACGCTGGACGAATTTTTCATAAAAGTTTTGCCGCAATTTTTTTCAGTGGTAATTTTGTTGCCGACTTTTTTAATCTGCGCGATTTTTACGGATTGGATAACGGCGGTAATTTTGTTGGTAACTTTGCCGGTATCGCCGCTGATTTTATTTTTGATAGGCAAGGCAACGGCAGAAAAAAATTCCCGTGCATGGGCGGAATTGCAGAAATTGAACGGCGACTTCAAAGAAATTTTAACTGCGATAACAACGCTGAAAATTTTTGACAGAATCGACGCGGCGGCAGAAAAATTAAAATCGACGTCTGAAAAATCTTCCGCGGCAACTTTGGACGTTTTAAAATTGGCGTTCGTGTCGTCATTCGCCTTGGAATTACTAACCACTTTATCAATCGCGCTGGTTGCCGTAACTTTGGGATTAAGATTAATTGCGGGCGGAGTGGAATTTGAAGCGGCGTTATTTTTGCTGTTAATTGCGCCGGAATTTTTTGCGCCCGTGCGAAAATTGGGCGTAATGTTTCACGTTGTAATTTCTGCAAAGTTGTCAATCGAACGGCTGGAAAAATTTTTGACAGTGGAAAGTATAAAAATTTCAGCGATAGAAAAATTACGCTTGCCGCCTGAAATATTTTTGGAAAATGTCAGCTATTCACCTGTTTTTGAGAATTTAAATTTAAAAATACCCGCAGGCAAAATTACGGCGATAACCGGTGAATCGGGAAGCGGTAAATCGACACTGCTAAAACTTTTGGCGGGATTAATTTTACCGACGGGCGGCGAAATTTTTTTTAATGAATTGCCAACTTCAAAATTTCAACGTGAATCATTATTTTCAAAAGTGGCGTATATGCCGCAAGCTCCAAAACTTTTTGACGCTGCACTTTCAGAAAATTTTTCAATGTTCGGGCAGTTGCCAACTTCAGAATTGGAAAAATTTTTAGCCGCGCTGAATTTGAAATTGGATTTAAAATCAGCACAAAAAATCAGCCGCGGACAACTCCAACGGCTGGGTTTAATTCGTGCTTTATTAAAAAATTCGTCGCTAATAATTTTGGACGAGCCGACGGCGGGACTTGATTTTGAAACTGAAGAAAAAGTGTTAGCCCTGCTGAAAAAATTTTCTTCGCGCAGGACAATTATTATCGCCACTCATCGACAAGCCGTCATAAATTTTGCAAAAAATGTTATCGAACTGTAATTTTTTTTATTGCGTAAGGACAACTCCAACGGCTGGGCTTAATTCGTGCTTTATTAAAAAATTCGTCGCTAATAATTTTGGACGAGCCGACGGCGGGACTTGATTTTGAAACTGAAGAAAAAGTGTTAGCCCTGCTGAAAAAAATTTCTTCGCGCAGGACAATTATTATCGCCACTCATCGACAAGCCGTCATAAATTTTGCCGACAACGCAATAAATTTAGTTTAACAAATGCATTTCGCGCGCTTGTTCGTTGAGTTTTAAAATTCTGTCTTCGGTTGCGGGGTGCGTCGAGAAAAGATTTTTTAACATTTTGGTTGAGCCTTCCAACGGATTAACAATGAACATGTGCGCCGTTGAAGTTGAGGAATTTTCAAGCGTGTTTCTTTGCGCGTAGTATTCGATTTTCTCAAGCGCACTTGCCAAATAGCGCGGGTCGCCGCAAAGTTCGCCGCCGGTTTTATCTGCGTCATATTCGCGGGAGCGGGAAATTGCCATTTGAATTAAAGAAGCAGCAATAGGCGCAACAATAATTGTTGCAAGCGTGCCGAAAATCCCGCCGTTGTCATTTTCAGAGCGCGTACCCAAAATTGCTCCCCATTGAACGATATTTGCAACCATTGAAATTACGCCCGCCATTGACGCGGCGATAGTTCCCGTCAAAATATCACGGTGTTTGACGTGCGCCAATTCGTGACCGAGTACGCCGGAAATTTCGTTTTCATCCAACGCCCGCATTATTCCCGTTGTAACTGCAACTGCCGCATGGTCGGGATTTCTGCCGGTTGCAAAGGCGTTTGGTACGTCGCTGTCAATTATGTAAACTTTCGGCATTGGCAATTCTGCTTTTTGCGCAAGATTTTTTACAATGTTATAAAGTTGGGGCGCGTCATTTTCTGAAACTTCCTGCGCATTGTAACTTTTCAAAACGATTGAATCACTGAACCAGTAACTGAAAAAATTCATACCGAGCGAAATTACAAGCATAATCATTGCGCCGGTACTGCCGTTTATTGCGCCGCCTATCGCCACCATTAAGCCGCTTAGCAACGCCATTAAAATTGTTGTCTTTAAAATGTTCATATTTTCCACCTCCGGAAAATTTTTTCTATTATACAACATTTGTCAATATTAGGGATTAGTGGGTAGGGAGTAGGGAGTAGGGAGTAGTAAAAACTTTCTTTCTATTCCCTATTCCCTAGAAACGCCGTAGGCAAAAGCGTACATTGCAGGAAGTACCAGCAAAGTTAAAACAGTAGCCACTAAAAGCCCGCTTGCTATTGCTATTGCCATTGGTCCCCAAAAATTGCTCATCATCAGCGGTATCATTCCCAAAATCGCCGCCGCCGCCGTCAACATAATTGGACGAAATCTTAAAATCGCTGAATCTATTATTGCGTTCCAAAGTTTTTCGCCGTCTGCAACGTGCTTGTTAATTTGGTCGATTAAAATTACAGAATTTCTGATTATCATTCCGGAAAGTGCCAAAATTCCCAAATACGCCACAAATCCCAGCGAAAAGCCCGTTAAAAGCATTCCCCACGCCACGCCGATTAAGCCCAGCGGCGCAGTTAAAAGCGTCAACAACATTTGCTTAGCGTTGCCGAGCTGAAACATTAACAGCGTCATTATTATAAAAATCATCGCCGGTACAGGCTTTGCCAAATTACCAAGTGAATCATCGCTGTCTTCAAGCGCGCCCTCAACTTCAATTTTACAGCCGAGCGGCAAATTTGCGCGAAGTTCAGCCGTTGCGTTGTAGGCTCTTTCTGTTGCGTCATTCGGCGTACCGGTCAAAATATTTGCCATTACAGAAATTGTTGGGCGAAGGTTGCGGCGTTTTATGAAACCGTCTTCAGCGTTGAAAGAAATTTTTGCAATTTGCGAAAGATTGACATAGCCCGCTTCACCTAAATAAATTGGTAAATTCTGTAACTCGGATAATTTATTTCTGTCATTTTCAACCAGCCTAAAATCAATATCAATCGTCCTATCGCCGGTGTAAAATTGCGCGGCAGTTGCGCCGGTAATTTCGGTGTAAAGAATCTGCGCGACGTCTTGAGTCGAAAGTCCCAACGCACGAATTTTATCTTGGTCAAGTTCCAATTTTAAAATTTTGCTGTCTTCGTTCCAATCCAAATGCACGTTGAAATTATTTTTATCTTCAGCAACAATCGCCGCAACTTTTTGAGCAAGTTCCTTAGTTTGAGAAATTGTGGGCGCAGAAACTCTTAACATAACGGGGAAATCTGCAGGCGGTCCCGTTTGAATGTAAAATAAATTACTTTGCACGTTCGGGAAATTTTTTTCAAGTTCCTTTGTAATTAATTCAGATAAAGTTTCCCGCGCCTCAAGATTTTTGGCAACAATTATAAATTGCCCGTGATTGTCAGAATCTGCAACAGGGTCAAATGTCAAAACAAAACGCGGTCCGCACATTCCTACATAATACGAATAATTTTCAATCAGCTCCGAATTTTTTTGCAGAAAATCTGAAAAATTTTGAGTGTCAATTTCGGTTGCCTTCAGTGAGGAGCCGTTAGGTAAATTCATATCAACAATAATTTCAGGGCGAATCGACGGCGGGAAAAATTCTTCTGCCACATAATCAACCGCATTGATTGACGCCACAAAAATTAAAATCGTCGCCGCAATTACAATTTTTCTGTAAATCAAAAACTTTTCCAAAACTGCGCGAAAAATTTTATAAAATCTGCTGTCGTACTGCTTTATTTCGCCGCTTGAATCTTTTTTTACCTCAACTTTGATAATGTGATAACCGTACAGCGGCGCAACCATTACCGACACAATCCACGATAATAATAACGCCGTCGAAATTACAGGGAAAAGCGCGTTGCAAAATTCGCTTGCCATACCGTCGGCAAATGCAACGGGGATAAAACCCGCGCAAGTTATCAAAGTCCCTGTAAGCATCGGTTTTGCCGTTGCCTTGAAGGCGTGACAAGCCGCATCAAATCTGCTTAAGCCGCGCTCCAGCTGTACGCTCATCATTTCAACCGCAATTATTGCATCGTCAACCAACAAGCCCAATGCAATTATCAAACTGCCGAGCGAAATTTTATGTAAGTCAATTCCCGTGGCAAACATTATAACAAAAACGCCCGCCAATACCAGCGGTATACAACCTGCAACAACTAAGCCCGTGCGCACGCCCAAACTTGCAAAACTTACCGCCAAAACAATTACAATCGCCAAAATCAACGTCTCTACAAATTCGCCGATTGAATCTTCTACAACTTGCGGCTGATTGAAAACTTGCGAAATTTCTAAGCCAAGGGGGAATTCTTTTTGAACTTGCGCCATTAAATTTTTAAGTTCTTCGCCAAGTTCAAGGATATTGCCGCCGTCCTTCATTGAAACTGCAATTCCTATAGCCGGCTCGCCGTTGAAAAACATTTTTGGCTCTGCCGGTTCAATCGTGCGTCGCTCAATCTTTGCAATATCGCCCAATCTGAAAATTTTTCCTGCCGCGTTTATTGGCAGATTTTTTATTTCGGTCAAGTTGGAAAATTGCCCGCTGATTCTCAAAAAAACTTTGTCTGAATCAGTTTCGATTGACGCCGCGGCTTGCATTTGATTCTGTTGTTGGAGTGTTGCCAAAATAATTTGCGGGCTTATTCCAAGTTCGGCAATTTTGGAACTTTCAATTTCCACGTAAATTTTTTCAGGTTGCACGCCTAAAAGTTCAACCTTTTGCACATTTTTAATCGCAAGGAGCATTTGCCGAACTTCTTCAGCCTTTTTGCGCATTTCTTCATATGAAAAACCGTCGCCGGTAATTGCGTAAACCGAGCCAAAAACGTCGTCGAATCTGTCATTGTAAAAAGGACCGTAAACACCTTCGGGAAAATCTGATTTAATATCTTCACAAAAATTTCTGACATCGCGCCATATTGGGCGAATTTCTTCTTTCGGGAAATCGTCTTCAAGCTCAATGTAAATTACAGTTTGTCCTGCGCGAGTTTCGCTTAAAAGATAATCCAAATGCGGTACGTCTTGAAGTCTTTTTTCGAGTTTATCAGTAACTTGATTTTGCATTTCTTCAGCGGACGCGCCAGGCCACGCGGCGGAAATTACCATTTCACGAATTGTAAAGGCGGGGTCTTCCATTCTGCCGAGTTGGAAATATGAAAAAATCCCGCCCACAGCCGTTACAACAATGAAATACCAAACAAGCGCACGATTATTCAGCGATACTTCAGTTAAATTTCTCATTGCGCCGCCTCCAAAATTTGCACTTCCTGCCCTTCGCGCAGTTTGTGTACGCCCGCCGTTACAACAATTTCGCCCGCGTTTAATCCCAAAACTGCTACTTCATTACCGGAAAATTCTTGTACTGTAATATTTTTGAGTTGCAATTTTCCGGCTGAAACTGTCCAGACTTGCGGTTGATTTTCAGTTTGATAAATTGCTGACAGCGGCAAAATACAATAATTGGGATTTAAATTTTTTGAAGGAAAAGCCGCGCTTGCAGTCATTCCCAAATAAATTCCTTCGCGGGGATTCGGTATTGAAATTCTAACTTTGTAAGTGCGGGCGGCTGAATCTGCTATTGGCGAAATTTCCCGCACAATTCCTGTAACTTTGTCGGGATTTGCCCAAAAAGAAATTTCCGCGCTGTCTCCAATTCCAATTTCTGAAATTTTATTTTCCGGCAAATTAATTTCAATTTCGAGTTCGTCAGTTTGTACCAAAGTCAAAACAGTTTGCCCGGCTGAAATTACCTGCCCGACTTCAGCATTAATTTCTGAAATTACGCCGGTTGCATTGGCGGTTAAATTTGTGTAAGCAAGCGCGTTATGTCCTTGTCTTGAAACTGCCTGCGCATTTTTATAATTTGCAAGGGCGGCGTCGTAATTTGTTTGGTATTGGTCAAGCATTGCGGCTGAAATTGCATCTTCATTGAAAAGTTGCCGGTAGCGATTTAAATCAGATTCAGCAAGTTTCAGTTGTGCAAGTGCCGCGTTTACTTGGGCGTCGCCTTGATTTGCCTGTTGTAAAATATCTTTTGAATCAATCGTCATTAATAAATCGCCGGCGAAAACTTGGCTGCCGACTTCAACATTTCTGCTAAAAATTTTCCCGCCAACTTGAAAAGCCATAGCCGTTTCATACCTGCCGCAAACTGTACCGGAATAAATATTTTCAGTGCTGACACTTGAGGGAACAACTTTTTGAGTTTTGACGTAGGGGATTTTTTCTTCCAAAACTTTTTCATCGCTGCAACCCGTGAAAATCGCCGCCAAAATTATCAGCAAACAAATTTTTTTCTTCATTCAGAATTTCGCCTTTCAATTTTTTTGCACATTATAAAATTTTTTGACAATAAAAAAAAGCCGCCGAATTTATCGACGACTCAAATTTTAAAACTGCGCGAAATTTTTATTTCATTGTAACAAGATTTTTGCCTGTCATTTCGGCGGGAATTTCCATACCTGCAAGCGTCAAAAGTGTAGGAGCAACGTCACAAAGTGCGCCGTCTTCAACTTTTGCAACTCTGTCAGAAACAACAATAATCGGTACAGGGTTGGTTGTATGTGCAGTGAACGGCTCTTTTAAATCGTAGTCAAACATTTTATCGGCGTTGCCGTGGTCAGCGATAATGATAACTTCGCCGCCAACTTTCTTCATACAAGTAACAAAAATACCAACGCAAGTATCTACAGTCTCAACAGCTTGTACAGCGGCTTTCATTACGCCTGTATGTCCTACCATATCGCCGTTAGCAAAGTTCAAAATTATGAAATCATATTTTTCAGAAAGAATAGCCTCGGCAACTTTCAAAGTAACAGTAGGCGCGCTCATTTCCGGTTTAAGGTCGTAAGTTGCAACTTTTGGAGAAGGTACCAAAATTCTGTCTTCGCCCGCGTACGGTTCCTCAACGCCGCCGTTAAAGAAAAATGT
The DNA here is from genome assembly GCA_017455645.1 of Selenomonadaceae bacterium. GTDB lineage: Bacteria > Bacillota > Negativicutes > Selenomonadales > Selenomonadaceae > Quinella. The sequence continues at coordinate 16,587 of JAFSZS010000006.1, forward strand.
TACGTGAGCATATTTTTCAGTTTCAGCGATACGAAGTTGAGTTAAGCCGGCTTTGCTGATAGTTTCGCCGAGTCCGTTTGAAACAGTTTCGGGCGGATAAGCAACCGTAACATTCAAGCCTTCTTCGTACTGCGCCATTGTAACGAAAGGAACTTTTTTCAATTCTTCGACGCGCGGGAAGCCTTCAAATTTATCATCTGTAAAGGCGTGCGTCATTTCGCGTCCGCGGTCGGGGCGGAAATTGAAGAAAATGATACCATCATTTGGTTTAACGCCGTCATAATCGCCAATAACAACAGGAATAACAAATTCATCAGTAACTTTGTTATCGTAAGATTCTTTGATAGCGGTTGCCGAGTTTGCTTTTTTCGGCGCGTCAGCCTTTGCAATGGCGTTGTAAGCTTTTTCGACTCTATCCCAACGTTTATCCCGATCCATAGCATAGTAGCGACCGGAAACGGTTGCGATTTGCCCTATGCCGATTTCTTTAATTTTGTCTTCAAGTTCTGCCAAAAAGTCTCCGCCGGAACTTGGAGGAACGTCGCGCCCGTCTAAGAAAGCGTGAACATATACTTTTTTAACGCCTTTATCTTTGGCAAGTTTCAAAAGTCCATAAACGTGGGTAGTATGACTGTGAACGCCGCCGGAAGAAAGTAATCCGAACAAATGTAACGCGCCGTCAGAAGCAACTACTTTATCTGCAATATCAGTTAAAGCCTTATTTTTGAAAAAATCGCCGTCACGAATAGCCTTAGTAATTTTTGTAAGCGGCTGATAAATTACGCGACCTGCGCCAATGTTCATATGTCCAACTTCGGAATTGCCCATTTGCCCGTCGGGAAGTCCAACATATTCGCCGGAAGCCTGCAACTGTGCATTTGGATATTTTTTTACAAGTTCATCAAGCACGGGGGTATTTCCAACTTGAATTGCGTTGTATTTATCCATTGGGTCGCCGATTCCCCAACCGTCCATAATTACCAAACAAATTGGCGCGTGTTTAATTTTTGCCATCTTCGTATCTCTCCTTTGTAAAAATCAATAATACCAAAAATCCTCAATTTGATAAGACAAGCCCAAATTTTCCATACAAAATTCAAAAATCATATTTCTCGGAAGTAC
>JAFSZS010000054.1 GCA_017455645.1 Selenomonadaceae bacterium
CGATATTTGCAATAATCGGGTGGTCGTTTGGAATGTCAATTACAGGGTTTTTGTCGTATTTTGTAAAGTGAATACCATCTTCAGAATAAACATAGCATTGACGCTCGGTAACATTGCCGCCGCCTGAACTGCCGGAAGGATTATAAGCTGAAGGATTGGCGGAAGAATTAACGCCGCCGGGACCGTTGAATTTTTGCGAAGTGTACATAAGCCAAAGTTTGCCTTCAAACTCAACGCCGCAGCCGCTGAAGCAACCGTCCCAATCGTACCACTCATGACCTTCAGAAAGTGCGCCCGGCGTAATTGCAATAGGTTGATGTTCCCAATGACAGAAATCTTTACTTGTGGAATGTCCCCAGTGCATGGGACCCCAATCTGTTGAATAGGGGTGATATTGATAGAAAATGTGATATTCGCCGTTGTACCAACAGAAACCGTTAGGATCGTTCAACCAACCGTAAGGCGGCGCAACGTGATAGAAAGGATACCACTTTGTTTTTTGTGCTGATTCGAGCGGGTCAAGAAGTGCCATTTTCATACCTCCATTTTTTTTGTTATTTGTGTATTTTGTTTAATTTTAAAGCTAGACAGCGAAAAAATCAAGTAGGAATTTTCAGAATCCTTGAAATTTTGTACAAAAAAATAACCGCCCTAAAAGCGGCAGAAAAAATTTTAGCTTAAATTTAAAAATCAATCTTCGTCGTCTTCATCTTCCCAAACAAGTCTCATAATTGCCGGAACACAAGTATCCATAACATTTTTGATAACTGAAAGCATCATTTCAACCTGCTTAATTGCGACATCTTCATCATCCAAAGCAATAAAATCGTATGACGCCAAAACGTCACCATCTGAATCCAAAGTTAATTTAACGTAGCGATATTTATTTTCAAGTTTGTTCAAAGTTTCAAGCATCGCGATACGTTTTTTATCCGGTACTTCATTTGCAAGGTAGGTGAAAATTTTACAAATTCCTTCAGGCGTAACAACTAAACGAATTCTGATACCCGGTAAATTCTTTGCGCCGAGCGGTATTACAAACATTACATCGCCGTCGCGCATTTCCCTTACATCAAATTTAAAATCTCTGTCATTGAAATAATCTTCAATTAATCCTGCAAAATTAATACGATTCTCATCCATAAATTCTCACTCCTCAAACTATAACACTAACCTTTGGGAAACAACCCCGCTTCCCTGAAAAGGGAATTCTACACATTTTTAAAAATTCCTACCGCGCCGAAAAAATTTTTTTTAATTCTTTTTCTGCCTCGTCAAGCGTGATAATTTCTGTTGAAACATTAAAACCTGCGCGAAGAAATTTTTGCATAACTTGAGAAACAGGCGGCGGCAATAATCCTGCACGTTCCAAAATTTCAGCCTGCCCAAAAAGTTTGCGCGGCTCGCCTTCAAATAAAATTTTCCCCTGCGCCAAAACTATTACGCGATTTGCAAGCACGGCTATATCTTCCATTGCGTGCGATACAAAAATTATCGTGACGCCTGCGCGATGCAGTTTTTTTATTTCTGCCAAAAGATTTTTTTTCGCCTTGGGGTCAAGCCCTGCCGTCGGTTCGTCAAGAATCAAATATTTCGGCTTCAGTGCCAAAATCCCCGCTATTGCAACGCGCCTTTTTTGCCCGCCCGAAAGTTCAAACGGCGATACATTTTTTAAACTTTCTTCAAGGTCAACAAATTTCATTGCCTCATTGACACGCACCGAAATTTCACTTTCACTTAACCCAAAATTGCGCGGTCCAAACGCTATATCTTTCTCAACCGTTTCTTCAAAAAGTTGGTATTCGGGATATTGAAAGACAATCCCAATTTTGCGCCGCGCAGTTTTATTTTTTATCGTTTCGCCGTCAATTTCTACCACGCCGTTTTCTAAATCAATCAGCCCTGCAATAATCTGAATCAGCGTAGATTTTCCGCTGCCCGTATGCCCCGCTATTGCCAAAAAATCTCCTTCATTGACATTGAAAGAAATTTCCTGTAGAGCAGTTTTTTCAAAGGGCGTTTTCTTCATGTAGGTATAACTTACATTTTTTACTTCAATCAACTGAATCTTCCGTTCTTTTAGTTTTTCCTCAAGTTGCAGAAATGCAAACGAGAGGAGGTGTTAAAAATGTTGAGCATACTTATTTCTTTCGGCGTCGGTGTCATATCAGGTGTTGTAGCAAACTATCTTAGCAAGAAACTTTTCAAATAAGGTAGCAGTCCGACGCGCAGCCGAGACAAATGCAGACAGTCAAGGCAAAAAGACGAAAACCCCTTAGGCGGTATGCAGCTCCGCTTTTGGGGTTTTTTCGTCTTGGTGTCTAAATGTTGAGCATACTTTAATAGCATTATTTCTTTAACAAATATTATCACAACAACAAATTTATTTCAAGTATTTTGACTCAAAACTTTTTGGAGCGTTTCCATCATCTTTGGAACGTCCAGCGGCTTTGCAACGTGATCATTCATACCCGCCGCCTTTGCCCTTTCAACATCTTCAGAAAAAGCGTTGGCAGTCATTGCAATAATCGGAATTTTCGCAAGCGCGGGATTTTCCAATTTTCTAATAGCCTTAGCCGCCTCGTAGCCGTTCATTACAGGCATTTGAATATCCATTAAAATCGCGTCGTAGTCTCCAACTTTCGACTTTGCAACTTTTTCTACCGCGTCCTTGCCGTTTACAGCATAATCAACTTGAAAGCCCACTTCTTCCAAAATCATTATCGCAATTTCACGGTTAACCTCAATATCTTCAACAAGCAAAAGTTTTTTGTCGCTGAAGTCCAAATCTTTAACCTCGTCAATGGCGGGCGTGTCTTCCTCAACTTCGGATTTATCGACAAGCGGCAACTCAATATTCAAAATAAATTCGGTGCCTTTGCCGGGCGCGGTTACAACTTCGATACTGCCTTTCATTAAATCAATAATGCTTTTAGTTATCGCCATTCCCAAGCCCGTACCTTGAATCCCGCTTACTGTTGACGTGCGCTCGCGGGTAAACGGCTCAAAAACTGTCTTTGCAAATTCCGGACTCATTCCAATACCGGAATCTTTAACGCGCAATTCATAAAATCCTACATTTTCAACGGGAGAATTTTTTTCAGTCAAAGTAATTGAAATTTTGCCGCCTTCAGGAGTGAATTTGTAGGCGTTGCTTGTCAAATTTAAAAGCACGCGGTTAAGCCGGTGTCCGTCGCAAGCAACGTAAGGATTTTTGACATTTGAAGAATCTACCACGAAATTAATTTTCTTGCCTTCCATTTGAGTTTTGAACATATCGTACAAATCATTTAAAACTTTCGTGATATTTGCGGGCGCGGCGTCAAGTTCCATTTTGCCGCTCTCAATCCTTGACATTTCCAGCACGTCATTTATCAACGCCAAAAGATGTTGGCTGGAATTTTCAATTTTAATGAGAAAATCCTGCATTTCTTCCAAAGTTACGCCGTGTCGCCTTGCCAAATTTGTATAGCCGATTATTGCGTTCATTGGCGTTCGTATATCGTGACTCATATTCGACAAAAAATTTGTTTTGGCGCGGGAACTTTCCAACGCTTGAAATTTTTCAAGTTCAGCCTTTTGAGTGCGCCGCAATATCGCAGAATAAATGTTGAACATTATAAACAAACTCATTAAAATTAAGCCCATTTGAATTACGCTGTTTTTGAAAAGACTGCTCCGCACATTCCCCATTTGTTTTCTTAAATAATATTCTTCCTGCACTTGTTTTAATTCGTGAGATTGGATACCGTAACTTTCAAGCTCATTTTCGTAAAAATTGCCGACATTTTTTACAACAACTTTCATACTTTCATCAGTTTCTTGACGCACCCACATTAACGAGCCGAAAAATATAAAAAACAGCATTACAATCCAAACAATGGTAGACTTGCCGAAACGCTGAACTGTATCACGCTCAAAAACTTTTTGGAAAAGCACGAAGCCGCACGCGCTCCACGCAACCAGTACAAAATAAGATTCCGTCGCCAAAATATCCGACGCCCAAAAATTCGGAAAAAGTAAAAACAGTGCAAATACCGCCGAAATTACCACGCCCGCCGCGCCCGTTATTTCATAAATCCTGCGCGATTCTTTTTTTGCGGTAATGTAAGCACAAGCTGAAGTGTAGCCGTAAACAATCGTTGCGCCTACCGTCGTTGCGTCAACTACCCAGCTAATCATATTGCGCCCGACAAACGGCACCGAAATTGAAATTATCATCATGAAAAGAATTGCGTTGCTCGGTACGCCGTTTTCGTTTAATTTTGAAAACCACTTTGAAATAATATTGTCTTCAGCCGTTGCATAGACAAGGCGGCTAGTTGCCATATAAAGCCCCAGCAAACTTGTTGAAATTGCCGCCAAAATCGTCAACGCCATTAAAAATATCCCGGTGTCGCCAAAAAGTTGCTTTACCGCGTGAAAAGTTGGTACGCTGTCTATACCGTGCAATTTGTGAATGTTGTTGAGGTAGTCAGACCAGTGCGCAAATTGCGGAGGAATTGCCGTAACTGCCAAAATCGTCATTGCAATATAAAAAGCCGCCGCGGCGATTATCCCCCACGCCATCAGCGAAAAAGATTTTTTTGGAGAAAAATTTATTTCTGCCGGAAAATGTGATACAACTTCAAAGCCCACGAACGCCCACGGCGATAACGCCACAATTCCAAACATTCCCAACGCCGCAGATTTTTTCAGTGAAAATTCCGGGTAAAAACTTTCAAGCCCGCCGTTGTTTAATCCGCTTACCGCAAAAATTATTCCGCACGCCAAAAAAAATATCGTCAGCAAAGTGTTAAGTTTCACTGCAAAAATTTTCTTGTGAATATCAAGCAAGCCGAAAATAAAAAGTACCGCCAAAGTTAAAACAACTTCGCCAAAATAAATATCGTAGCCGAATAAAACATAGTGAAAACCAAATTGCATCAAGTCGCCAACTAAATTTCTGCCGACAAGTGCAAACGCCGTGGCATTCGCCCAAATTATCGAAATGTAAGTAAGCCACAACGCCCACGCGCACAATAAAGCGTGATCGTAGCCTAAAATTTTTTTCGTGTAGCTGAAAACGCCGCCTTCGTCCGGAAATTTATTTATCATGTAGTGATAATTTGCCGCAATGACAATCATAACGCCCGCGCCCGCCGTCATTGAAATAATCGTGCCAACAGGTCCTGCGAACGGTAAAAAAGTTGTGCCGGGCATTATGAAAGAGCCCCACCCTACACAACAGCAAAATGACAACGCCCAAATATTCAGCGGCGTTAAAAATCTTGTTAAGCCTTTTGTTTCGTTTAAATTTTCCATACATTTCACCTTTGAAAATTTCTCAAGGTAATTATAAATCAATCAAACATTTTAGCAAACTTGCAATAAAATTTTTTTCCTGTTATAATTCGCAAGGTCAAATTTTTTTGAGTGATTCGAAATCGGAAGCTCGGGGACTTGCTGAAGTCTTGCGAGTTTTTTTGCGTTTAAAGGAGGTGTTTAAAATAAAAAAAATCAGCCAATATAAAATCCCCGACGAAGTTTTAAATTTTGCGCTTGCCGAAATGCAGAAAATTAACAGCGGCGAAATAATTTTTGTCGCGCAGGACGGCTATTTAATGCAGATTGAAATTAATTCTAAGCGGCGCGTTGCAGATTGGGAAGAAAAAATTTCTGCGTGGAGTCAAGATTTAATTTCCGGCGTCGAAAAACAAATTCGCCTTGAATTTTCAAAACTTTTGTACGGGCGATTAGTTATCAAATTGCAAAAGTGTCGCGTTACGCAGATTGAGCGCACGGTTCAGCAAAGATTTACCGGCTTGGACGGCGAAGGTATCTAGGGAAGAGTGAAAAGGGAAAAGTGGAAAGTGCAAAGGAAATGATTTTGGCGGCGATAATTGCGGCGGTTGTCTTCATTGCAACTTTTATCCCCAAAATTCCAATACCGCTCGGCTACGCACATTTGGGCGACGCGGCAATTTTTCTGATAGTTTTTGTATGCGGCAGGAAAATTGGAATTTTAAGCGGCGTCATAGGCTCCGCGCTTGCCGATTTATTGGGCGGTTTTCCAATTTGGATTTTACCGACAATTTTTATAAAGGCGGGAATGGCAGAAATTTTTTACAAACTGCGCGACAGAAATATTTTCATTGGGCTAATTGCGGCGTGTTTGTTTATGACTTTGGGCTATACATTCGCAGGCGCGTTTTTGTATGACAGTTTAGCGGCGGGCTTTTCTTCAACGCCGGGACTTTTGCTTGAATCTGCAGTCAATATTTTTGTAGCCGTCATAATAATTTCAGCGGTAAAAAACAAAAATTTTAGGAGGAAATTCTAATGTCAAAAATTTATCAAAGTGTAACAGAATTAATTGGACGCACGCCGATTCTTGAGGCTAAAAACTTTTCTAAGAAATTCAACCTTAAAGCAAAAATTTTAGTCAAGTTGGAATATTTCAACCCCGCAGGCAGCGTCAAAGACAGAATTGCAAAGGCTATGATTGAACAGGCTGAAAAAGACGGCGTTTTAAAATCCGATTCAGTCATTATCGAGCCGACAAGCGGCAATACCGGTATTGGACTTGCAAGCGTTGCCGCGGCGAAAGGTTACCGCGCAATTTTGACAATGCCCGAAACTATGAGCGTTGAACGCAGAAATTTATTAAAAGCTTACGACGCAGAAATTGTTTTGACTGAAGGCGCAAAAGGTATGAAGGGCGCAATCGCCAAAGCTGAAGAACTTGCTAAGGAAATTCCAAATTCTTTCATACCTTCACAATTTACAAATCCCGAAAATCCAAAAATTCATTACCTTACAACAGGACCGGAAATTTGGGAAGATACCGAAGGCAAAGTTGATGCATTTGTTGCGGGCGTAGGAACGGGCGGCACTCTTAGCGGCGTCGGTAAATTTCTCAAAGAAAAAAATCCTGCCGTAAAAATTTTCGCCGTGGAGCCTGCAACTTCTCCGGTACTTTCGCAAGGCAAGGCGGGCGCACATAAAATTCAAGGTATTGGCGCGGGCTTTGTTCCTGAAACTTTGGACACAAAAATTTATGATGAAGTCATTGCAATTCAAAATGAAGACGCTTTTAAATACGGCAGAGAATTTCCACGCGCAGAGGGCGTTTTAGTTGGAATTTCAAGCGGCGCGGCGTTGGCGGCGGCTGTTCAAATTGCCTCTCGCGCAGAATTTAAAAATAAAAATATCGTGGTACTTTTGCCGGATACAGGCGACCGTTACCTTTCTACCGATTTATTCAAAGACGCTTGATTAAAAAATTTTTTTCAGATATATTAAGGGCGTGCAGATTTTTACTGCGCGTCAATTTTTTTTGGAAATTTAATTGGAATTTCAAACGGCGCGGCGTTGGCGGCGGCTGTTCAAATTGCCTCTCGCGCAGAATTTAAAAATAAAAATATCGTGGTACTTTTGCCGGATACAGGCGACCGTTACCTTTCAACTGATTTATTCAAAGACGCTTGATTAAAAATTTTTTTTCAGATATATTAAGGGCGTGCAGGTTTACTGCGCGTCAATTTTTTTTGGGAGTGAACTTAATGAAGGCTTTATATTTGGACTGCGCGAGCGGAATTAGCGGCAATATGTTTTTGGGCGCGTGCATACAGTTGGGCGTACCTGAAAAATATTTGCGCGGCGAATTGGAAAAACTAAATCTTGCGAAAGAATACCAACTTGAAATTTCCGACGTCAGCAAAAATGGAATTGGCGCGGCTTATGTTGACGTTAAACTTTTGAAAGAATTTGAGCCGGAACAAATTGAAACTGCGAACATTCGCCGCTTGCCGCGTCATTTTAACAAACACGAACACCGCACTTTTGCTGACATTAGAAAAATTATTGACAGCTCGGAATTAAGCGCGGCGGTTAAAAATAAATCGCTTGCGATTTTTTCGGTTATCGCGCAGGCTGAAGGCAAAGTTCACGAAATGCCGAGTGATGAAGTCCACTTTCACGAAGTCGGGGCGATTGATTCAATAGTTGACATTGTAGGCTGTGCAATTTGCGTTGACTACTTGGAAGTTGAAAAAATTTTTGTCGGGCGAGTCAACACGGGCAGCGGCTTTGTAAAGTGCGCACATGGTTTAATGCCTGTACCGGCTCCGGCAACTGCCGAACTTTTGCAGGGCTTTAAAACTTACAGCTACGGCGCGGAAAAAGAATTGACTACACCGACAGGCGCAGCGATTATCAACGCGCTTGCAGAATTTCGCGCAGATTTACCCGATGATTTCACTTCAGAAAAAATTGGTTACGGCGCGGGAACTTTAAACTTGCAAATACCAAATGTTTTGAGAATTTATTTGGGCGAATGCAGCGGCAATGTTGAAAGGCAACTTGTTAAACTTGAAACAAATATTGACGATATGAATCCGCAAATTTACGGCTACTTGTACGAAAAACTTTTTGAGGCGGGCGCGTTGGACGTTTGGACGCAAAATATTTATATGAAAAAAAATCGCCCGGCGCAAATGCTTACAGTTTTGGTTGACAGTGAACACCTTGACGCCTGCGCGAAAATAATTTTTGAAGAAACAACCACGCTCGGAATAAGGGTTATAAATGTTGAAAGGCGAATTGAGGCAACGCGCAAAATGGCAAAGGTTGAAACAAGTTACGGCGAAGTTCAATGCAAAGTTTCAGCGTACGGCGGAAAAATCGTTTCGATAATGCCGGAATATGAAGACTGCCGCCGCCTTGCCGCCGAAAAAAATGTACCGTTCAAAGTTGTTTGGCAAGAAGCGTTTGCTAACCAACAGGCGCGTCTAAGCTGAAAATTTTTCTGCGCCTTTTGCTGTGATTAATGTGTTTTACTTTTTAAACCTTGTATGATATACTTTGCGCGGTATTTTGTTTGAGAGGAGAATTTTGAAAGCTTATGGCAAAAAAAATGAAGACAATGGACGGCAACGCAGCAGCCGCTTATGTTTCCTATGCATTTACAGAAGTAGCTGCAATTTATCCTATAACGCCGTCTTCGCCAATGGCTGAAAATGTTGACGAAATGGCAGCTAAAGGCGCGAAAAATATTTTTGGGCAAAAGGTACGGTTAATTGAATTACAATCTGAAGGCGGCGCGGCAGGCGCAGTTCACGGCTCCTTGCAAGCCGGCGCACTAACCACAACTTACACGGCGTCACAAGGCTTTTTGCTTATGATTCCAAATTTATACAAAGTTGCCGGCGAATGTTTACCAGGCGTCTTTCACGTATCAGCCCGCGCGCTTGCAACTTCGACTTTAAATATTTTTGGAGATCATCAAGACGTAATGGCGGCGCGTCAAGCAGGTTGTGCAATGTTGGCAGAGGCTAGCGTCCAAGAAGTTATGGATTTATCAGCCGTTGCACATTTAGCGGCGATTAAGGGCAAAATTCCTTTCATAAATTTCTTTGACGGCTTCCGCACTTCTCACGAAATTCAAAAAATAGAAATGATTGACTACGCGGACCTTGCAAAAATTGTTGACTACGACGCAATTAACAATTTCCGCCGCAATGCTTTAAATCCCGACCACCCCGTAATTCGCGGCACTGCTACCAATTCAGATATTTATTTCCAAATGCGCGAAACTGTAAATAACAATTATGATAAACTTCCCGAAATTGTCGAAAATGCAATGGCTGATATTTCAAAAATTACCGGCAGGGAACATCACATTTTCGATTATTACGGCGCGGCTGATGCTGACAGAATTATTATTGCTATCGGTTCAGTTTGCCAAACTATGCAAGAAGCGGTTGACTACCTTAACAAAAACGGCGAAAAAGTCGGTATGGTTAATGTGCACTTGTACCGCCCGTTCAGCGTGAAACATTTCCTCGGCGCAATTCCAAAAACTGTTAAGAAAATCGCTGTACTTGACAGAACAAAAGAATCCGGCTCAACCGGCGAACCGCTTTATCTTGACGTTCGCGCAGCTTTTTATGACGCTGATATTAATCCCGTGATTGTCGGCGGACGTTACGGCTTGGGCGGCAAAGATACAACGCCCGACCAAATTTTATCAATCTTCCATGAACTCAAGAAAGATAAACCGCTTAACAGTTTCACAATCGGAATTGTTGACGACGTATCAAATAAATCTTTGGAAAATGAACACGCAGATATTGACTTGACGCCGGAAGGTACAACCGCTTGCAAATTCTGGGGGCTCGGCTCTGACGGTACAGTCGGGGCGAATAAATCCGCAATTAAAATTATCGGCGATAACACAGATTTATATGCACAGGCTTATTTTGCCTACGATTCCAAAAAATCCGGCGGCATTACAATGAGTCATTTACGTTTTGGTAAATCGCCAATAATTTCGCCGTATCTTATCACGAAGGCAGATTTTATTTCCTGCAGTCAAAAATCTTACGTACACCATTACAATTTAATCGCGGGCTTGAAAAAAGGCGGCACTTTCTTACTTAACACTGATTGGAGCGACGAAAAGCTCGGGCGTAAACTTCCCGCCTACATGAAAAAATATATCGCTGAAAATGATATTCAAGTTTACACAGTCAACGCGGTAAAAATCGCCGGCGAATTGGGACTTGGCGGGCGTTTCAATATGGTTATGCAGGCGGCGTTTTTCAAACTTGCAAATATTATTCCTATTGATGACGCGGTAAAATATCTCAAAGATGCGGTAGAAAAATCTTACGGCAACAAAGGACCGCAAATTGTCGAAATGAACTGCAACGCCATTGATAGAGGGATTGAGGCACTGCACAAAGTTGACATTAGCGGCTGGGATATTAACGCCAAGGGAGAACGTGAAGGCACTTCAACTGAAGGCTTGCCAAAATTTATTACTGATATTCAAAATATTGTTAATCGTCAAGAGGGCGATTCTTTACCTGTCAGCACATTTGCCGCGCTTGAAGACGGTACTTTCCCTGTAGGCGGTTCTGCCTACGAAAAACGCGGCACGGCTATTAAAGTTCCAAAATGGGATTCTTCAAAATGTATCGGCTGTAATCAATGTTCCTTTGTTTGTCCGCACGCCGCAATTAGACCTGTTTTAACTACGCCTGAAGAATTGAAAAACGCGCCTGAAGGTATGCCGTCAATTCCTTCAAAAATTTCTAAGGGCAACAATTTAACAATCGCCGTTTCAACTTATGACTGCTTAGGCTGCGGCAACTGCGCGCAAGTTTGCCCTAAACAGGCTCTTGAAATGGTTAAATTTGATGACGACGCCAAGAAACGCCAAAATTATTTCAATTACGGCGTTGACACTTCAAAAGTTGCGCCAAAAGTTAATCCTACTAAAAAATCTACGGTTATTGGCAGTCAATTTGAAACGCCGCTGTTTGAATTCAGCGGGGCGTGCGCAGGTTGCGGCGAAACTCCCTACGCCAAACTTTTAACTCAACTTTTCGGCGACAGAATGATGATTGCAAATGCTACCGGTTGTTCTTCAATTTGGGGCGCGTCTGCTCCGGCTATGCCTTACACCAAAAATCACAAAGGACACGGTCCCGCGTGGGGTAATTCACTTTTTGAAGATAATGCTGAATACGGCTTAGGAATGTTTTTGGGCGTCAAGGCAATTCGCAAGGAATTAGCTAACCTTGTTGCACAGGCGATTGAAGAAAGTAAAGGCAGTCACGAATTACGCGCCGCGCTTGCTGATTGGAAAGAAAATATCAACGTCAGCGAAAATACCCGCGAACGCGCCGAAAAACTTACCGAAATTTTGGCGGCTGAAAAAGGCACCGACGCACTTTTGAATAAAATTTACGATAACAAAGATTATTTTGTAAAGCGTTCGCAGTGGATTTTAGGCGGCGACGGCTGGGCTTATGATATTGGTTACGGCGGACTTGATCACGTTTTGGCAAGCGGCGAAAATGTCAACGTCTTTGTATTCGATACTGAAGTTTATTCAAATACCGGCGGGCAGGCGTCAAAGGCAACTCCCGCGGCGGCTATTGCACAATTTGCGGCAACCGGCAAAAAGACCAAGAAAAAAGATTTGGGCAAAATGGCGATGAGTTACGGCTATGTTTACGTCGCGCAGGTTTCAATGGGCGCAGATCAAAACCAACTTATGAAGGCGATAACCGAGGCTGAAGCGTACGACGGTCCGTCTTTAATCATTGCTTACGCGCCGTGTATCAATCACGGAATCAGAAAGGGTATGGGCAACAGTCAGCTTGAAGGCAAATTGGCGGTTGCTTGCGGCTACTGGGCGAATTGGCGTTATAATCCGCAACTTGTCGGCAGCGGCAAAAATCCTTTCAGTTTGGATTCAAAAGAGCCGGACTTCTCAAAATTCCAGGAATTTTTACAGGGCGAAGTTCGCTACTCTTCACTCAAGCGCAATTTCCCCGACGCGGCAGAGGAACTTTTCAAAAAGACTCAAAAAGATGCTGAAGAAAGAATTAACGGTTACAAAATTTTAGCCGGAAAATAATTTTTGGTAACGGTAAATATTTAAAGGCAGTAGGGAATTTTCCCTATTGCTTTTTTTAAATAAAATTTGGGAGAGTTTAAAATGAAATACAGAATGCTCGGTAACACGGGCTTAAAAGTCAGCGAAATTGGTATTGGTTGCGAAGGTTTAAGCGAAGAAAATTTTGCAATGGCTAAAAAAATTTTTGACGTGGCAGAAATTGAAGGCGTCAATTATTTTGACTTGTACGCGTCAAATCCTGATTTAAGAAAAGCTATAGGCGACGCAATGAAAGGACGCCGCGAAAAATTTATTGCGCAGTCTCATATTTGTTCAGTTTGGCAAAACGGGCAATACAAACGCACGCGCAAAGTTGCTGAAGTCAAGGCGGGCTTTGAAGAATCTTTGAAACTTTTGCAGACAGATTATATTGATGTTGGAACAATTCACTACTGCGACGACCTGCGCGACTGGGACGTAATTGCAAACGGCGGCGTTTTGGATTATGCACGGGAACTTAAAAAAGCCGGAAAAATTTTGCATATCGGCTTAAGCAGTCATAACCCGCTGGTTGCATTAAAAGCCGTCGAAAGTGGAGCCATTGAAGTTTTAATGTTCAGCGTCAATCCTTGCTACGATTTACTGCCCGCCTCTGAAGACGTGGAGCAACTTTGGAACCCCGCCAATTACGAAAATACTTTGGTAAATATGGACGCGGACAGGCAAAATTTGTATGAAACTTGCCAAAGATTGGGCGTCGGAATTACTGTAATGAAATGTTTTGGCGGCGGCGATTTACTTGACGCCAAACTTTCACCGGCGGGCGTTGCTTTAACTGTCAATCAGTGCATACATTACGCCTTGACGCGCCCGGCTGTTGCAGTTGTACTTTCCGGCGCACATTCTGTTGAACAATTCAAGCAAAGTTTAGCGTACGAAAACGCAACCGACGAAGAAAAAGATTTTGCCGAGACTTTCGCAAGTTTTCCAAAAATCAGTTGGCGCGGGAATTGTACCTATTGCAGCCATTGTGCGCCCTGTCCAAAGAAAATTGAAATTGCCTACGTGCACAAATTTTTAAATCTTACAATCGCGCAGAAAAAAATTCCTGAAACAGTGCGTGAACATTACGCGGCACTTGAACACCACGCGAGCGAATGTATTCAGTGCGGCGTTTGTGAAACTCGTTGCCCGTTCGGTGTCGAAATTAGAAAAAATATGCTTAAGGCTAAGGAAGTTTTCGGTTACTAATTTTATTTTCAATTTAATTTTTATTTCCCGCTAAACAATCGGCGGGATTTTTTTGGTTGAAAACTTGCGTAATAATCAAAATGAATTTATAATGAAATTAAAAAAGGATGTGATGACTTATGAGCGTGGCAAGAGAAAAATTAAAAGCCGCAAAAAGAATTGTCGTGAAAGTTGGAACAAGCACCTTGACGCACGGCAGCGGCAAATTGAATTTGTACAGGATTGAACATTTGATTAGGGAAATTGTAGATTTTCACAACGCGGGCAAAGAAATAATTTTTGTAACTTCCGGAGCAATAGCCGCGGGTATGGAAAAAATGGGAATTGCCAAAAAGCCGGAAACAATTCCCGAAAATCAAGCTCTTGCTGCGATTGGGCAGGGCGTTTTAATGCACATTTACGAAAAATTTTTTGCAGAATACGGGCAAACAATGGGGCAAATTTTGTTGACGAAAAACAGCACGGTTGACGAACACGCCCGCGAAAATTCCAAAAATTCATTGACAGCAATTTTAAAAATGGGCGTCATACCGGTTATCAATGAAAATGACGCCGTAGCCGTTGACGAAATAAAAATCGGCGATAACGATAATTTGTCGGCGATGGTCGCAGATATTGTTGACGCCGAAGTTTTGATAATTTTAACTGACATTGACGGGCTTTACAACGGCAACCCGAAAACTGACAGCGCGGCTAAACTGATTCACGAAGTACCGAAAATAAATTCTGAAATTGAAAAAATGGCGGGCGGCGCAGGTACAAAACTCGGTACGGGCGGAATGTTCACAAAAATTCAAGCCGCCAAACTTGCTACAGAAAACGGAATTGCAATGTTGATTATCAGCGGTAAAGAAATTGGAAATTTGCGCCGCGCTCTAAACGGCGAAGAAATTGGGACGATTTTTTTTAAGCAATAGAAATAATTTTAAAATACACAATTTAATTATTGTTTAAAAAGGAAGAGCGCCGCCCAAGGACGGGCGGCGACGCGTTGTGAATCGCGTGATGCGATTCAACGCGGTGGGAGTTTCTTTCTTTGCAAGCGTTTCTTTCTTTTCAAAGAAAGAAATGCGTTTAAATAAAAAAATAAATACTGACTTGAAAATTTTTGTAAAGGATTGATGATAAATGTTGATAAAGGAATTAATAGCGGAGCAGGCGCAACTTGCAAAAGACGCCGCCTTGAAAATGGCAGGAGTTACAACCGAAACTAAAAACGCCGCACTTTTGGCAATGGCTGAAGCACTCGAAAAGCGGCAGGATGAAATTTTGGCAGAAAACGCGGCTGAAGTTGAAACGGCAAGACAAAATTCAACGCGCCTTAATATGATTGACAGATTAATTTTAAATCCCAAAAGAATTGCAGATATGGCTGAAGGCTTGCGCCAAACAGTCAAACTTCCCGACCCTATCGGCGCAGAAGATTTTGAGGTTACGCGCCCCAACGGTTTAAAAATTCGCCGCGTGCGCGTACCTTTTGGCGTGGTAGGGATTATTTACGAGGCGCGCCCAAATGTTACGGTTGACGCGGCGGCTCTTTGCTTAAAATCCGGCAACGCTTGTATTTTGCGCGGCGGCTCCGAGGCTATTCGCACAAATACAAAACTTACAGAAATTTTGAACGAGGCGGCAATTTCTCAAGGAATCCCCGAGCACGCCATTGAATTTATAAAAATTACAGACCGTGATGCAATTATTGCAATGTGTCGCTTGAGAAAATTAATTGATGTCATAATTCCACGCGGCGGTGCAGGTTTAATTACCCGCGTTGTTGAACATAGTATCGTACCAGTTATCGAAACGGGGACAGGCGTTTGTCATATTTACGTTGACAAGGCGGCAGATTTTGAAATTGCTTTAAAAGTTGCGTTGACTGCCAAAATTTCCCGCCCTTCAGTTTGCAACGCCATGGAAACTCTTTTGATTCATAAAGATATTGCCAAAGAATTTTTGCCGCAAATTGCAAAGCTTATGGTTGAAAACAAAGTTGAGCTGCGCGGCGATGAAGAATGTTTAAAAATCTGTCCTGATATGAAATTGGCAACCGAGGAAAATTGGAAAACCGAATACAACGATTTAATTTGCAACGTGAAAATTGTTGACAGCGTGGACGCGGCGATTAATCACATTAACAAGTACAACACTCAACATTCAGACGCAATTATTACCAAAGACGCCGCGGCGGCTAAAAAATTTCAAACGCTTGTTGATTCTGCCTGCG
>JAFSZS010000055.1 GCA_017455645.1 Selenomonadaceae bacterium
AGTGCACGACCTGCCGCCGCAACTGCCGCACTCTTCAGCTTGCCGACTTTATCAATAAGTGCGTCGCGAACTTTATTTATTATCGCGGAAACTTGCGGAACATCATGAATTTGCCCGTCCAACATTGCGCGGGTTTTATGTTCCTCGCGGTGCGTTGCAATGATATTCAGCTTGCCGTCCTTTTCCAATTCGGCAACAATTCCAATAACGCTGCGCGTCCCGATATCAAGCGCAAATATTTTTTCCCGCCCGTTATTTTTGTAGTCAACAGTTTCAATTTTAGTTTCAGTTTCCTGTTGCACTTCAATTGGAACGGCGGGGATTTTTTTTGTCTTGGTGCGTTTAGGTTTTTGTTCAGCGTCAACAGTTTCAACATTTTTTTTAATTCGAGTGCGTTTAGGTTTTTCAACTTTTTCTGCGTCAGTTTTTTTTGGGGGCATTAAGCTTCACCTCGCTTAAAATTTTCAGATTGTACAGATATTTTACCATTTTGCAAAATTCTTTACAACAAATAAAAAAGCGTCTATCTAAATATCTGAAAATATACATACAAAAAAGCCGGTATCGATTTTGACGCCGGCTTTTTCTATTTGGAAAAAATAATTTTAGAAATTGAAAATATTTTTGAGAGCTTGCTTATTTACGTCACGGTTAAGCTGCGCGAGGTAAGTTGTAAGCTTGATAGATTTTGGGCAAACTTCCACGCAGTTTTGACTGTTGCCGCAACTTGTAATACCGCCTTTTTCCATAAGCGCGTTTAAACGTTTCGGCGCGTCGAATTTTCCGAGCGGGTGAAGATTGAATAAATATGCTTGTACAGTTGGCGCGGGTCCAATAAAATCTGATTGCGGACCAACATTTGGGCAAGCCTCAAGGCAACAGCCGCAAGTCATACAGTGCGAAATTTCGTAGGCAGTTTGTGCAGTGTAGGGATTTTGAATTGGCGCATCTTTAACGTCCCAAGAGCCGTCCAATTCTACCCAACCTTGAATTTTTTTCAAACTTTCAAACATTACCGACCTATCAATCAGTAAATCACGAATAACAGGAAAAGTTCGCGCAGGTGCAAGGTGTATAGGCTGCTTAATTTCGTCAACAAGTGCGCAGCAAGCTTGACGCGCTCTGCCGTTGATAACCATCATACACGCGCCGCAAACTTTTTCAAGGCAATTACATTCCCACGTTACGGGCGGTACTCTTTTTCCGTCAACTGTTACGGGATTTTTTTGTATTTCCATCAACGCGGCAACAACATTTAAGCCCGGGCGATAATCTACGTCAAATTCTTGCTCGTAGGGTTTTTCGTTCGGACCGTCTTGCCGCTCGATTATAAATCTGACTTTATCAGGCATAGTTAAGCCCTCCAATTATTCTTTCTTTGCAACGGCATAGTTTCTTGCACGCGGCTTAATCAAGGAATGGTCGAAATCTCTGTAGGTTACGATAGGCTCTTCAGTTTTCGGATCGTAATTAACGATTGTAACTTTCATAAAGCGTTCATCGTCGCGCCCCATAAATACCAATTCGCCGTCCGCGTCGTGTTTTTGTTTGCCGTTTTCAAGTACAATTTTAGCATGTGCGCCGCGGGATTCGTCGCGCATTCTTGCGCCTTTTGTAATTGCCATTGCGTAAAGAATCATATTGCGCAATTGACGAACAAACATAGCCTCTTGATTGGCAACGGTTGAATGGTCGGTAATTCCAATATCGTCCCAGCGTTTCAAAAGTTTTTTCAATTCGACAAGGCAAGCGTCTAAGCCGTTGTTATCACGTTCAATGGCAACATATTTGTACATTAAATCGCCCATTTCGTGGTGGAGCTTGTGCGCATTTTCGGAGCCGTTCATTGTCAAAATTTTATCGTATTCATTTTGTACTTCACGTCGCGCAGCTTCCATTTCTTCAGCGGTTAAATCACTGCCTTTGTTGCCGGTTTTCGCTCACTTCATAGCTTCGGGACCTGAAACAGTGCCGGAATACGCCGCGCTTAAAAGTGAATTTGCGCCCAAACGATTTGCGCCGTGATATTGATAATCACATTCGCCGCTAGCCATTAAGCCGGGGATATTTGTATTGTGCAACCTGTCAACCCAAATTCCGCCCATTGAGTAATGAACGCTTGGGAAAATTTCCATTGGAACTTTGCGCGGGTCTTGTCCGACAAATTCGCTGTACATTTCCAGAATACCGCCGAGTTTTCTTTCAAGGTAGCCGCTGTCAATGTGCGACAAGTCAAGGTAAACGCGGTTTTCGCCGTTAATTCCAAGTCCCATATGCACGCAAACTTTGTAAATTGCGCGGCTTGCAACGTCACGCGGTACCAAATTTCCGTACGCAGGATACATTTCTTCCAAAAAGTACCACGGCTTACCATCTTTATAA
>JAFSZS010000056.1 GCA_017455645.1 Selenomonadaceae bacterium
AGGATGGACGCCGCCGCCGGTTACTGCCGTGATGGCAGTACGGCGGGCGAAAAAGCACTTTTCTTTGGTACTTTCTTTTCGCTAAAGAGCACGCCTTGCAAGCAAGCCGCGCATGCTTTGGAAAAAGAAAGTACATATAAAGTATTAAAAATAATCCTAGACAAAGGAGAATATCAAAAGTCGTAATGAATATTTTAATTTCCGGCTACTACGGTTCAAAAAACGGCGGCGATGAAGCAATGTTAGCGGCAATGCTGGAAGTCCTGCGCGAAATGGACAGTGAAATTTCTGCAACGGTAATTTCGCTGAATCCGGAGTACACGAAGAAACGCCATAAAGTTGACGCCGTAAAGTGGCTGGATATTTTTTCAATAATAAAAAAAATTCTTGCGGCTGATTTACTGATAAGCGGCGGCGGCAGTCTTTTACAAAATGTCACAAGCCGCCGTTCGTTGTATTATTATCTGGGAATTATTTTTTTGGCAAAATTTTTTGGGCGAAAGGTAATGCTGTACGCGCAAGGAATAGGACCAATTCGCGGCGCGTTCGCACAAAAATTAATGAATTGGATTGTAAACCGCGTAGATTTAATAACCGTCCGAGATCACGGCTCCCTTGAGGAGTTAAAAAATTTAAAAATAAATCGCCCGCCAATTTTCTGTACGGCAGACCCCGTGCTTGCGATTAAACCTGTGCCTTTGACATTCGGTAAAAAAATTTTGAAACGCCTTAAAATTTCAAGCAACAAAAAAATTATCGGAGTATCAGTTCGCCGCTGGATTAATTGGCAAAACTGTCAAGCCGCGCTTGCAACCGCTCTTGATAAACTTGTTACAGAAATTGACGCCGCAATTATTTTTATTCCAATGCAATTTCCGGCAGATATTGACGCGGCAAAATCAATTTCCGAACTTATGAAAAATCCCGCGGCAGTTTTGGAAGACGAATTTACCACGGGCGAAATTTTATCTTTGGTAGGCTGTACAAATGTTTTAATCAGCATTCGGTTACACGCGCTGATATTTGCGGGCGTTATGAGCGTGCCAATGTTAGGGATTTCTTACGACCCCAAAATTGAAAGATTTTTAGATTCAATCGGCGAAAAACCGCTGGGCAATTTGTCTGAAGTTACAGCTGAAAAAATTTTTACTGAAACAATAAAAAAACTCGACGCAAAAAATTTTCACGACGAGTCACTGTTAAAAAATTTGCGCGAGGCGGCGTTAAAAAATGCGCGGCTTGCGATTCAACTTTTGAAAAAATAATTCCCGTACAAGCGGGATTTTTTATTTCCAAAATTTTTGATAATCTGCTATAATTACGCGGCAAAAAATTTTTTTATTTTGGAGGTTTTTATTTTGTATCGTAAGGTAGATACTAATTTAGATTTTGCGAGCCGCGAAAAAGAAGTTGAAAATTTCTGGGCTGAAAATAATATTGCGCAAAAGGCGATTGACCAGCGCGAAGGTTGCAAGAATTTTACATTTTATGACGGTCCGCCAACTGCAAACGGACAGCCGCACGTCGGACACGTTTTAACCCGCGTTATCAAAGATTTATTCCCGCGTTACCACTCAATGAAAGGCGAAAAAGTTTTACGTAAAGCGGGCTGGGATACTCACGGCTTGCCGGTTGAATTGGAAGTTGAAAAACTTATCGGAATTAACGGCAAGGAACAAATTGAGGCTTACGGGATTGAGCCGTTTATCAAAAAGTGCCGCGAGTCTGTCTGGAAATATAAAACTATGTGGGAAGAATTTTCAGGCGTCGTAGGTTTTTGGGCTGATATGGATAATCCCTATATTACCTACGAAAATTATTACATTGAGTCTGAATGGTGGGCGTTGAAAGAAATTTGGAAAAAAGGCTTGCTGTACAAAGGGCATAAAGTTGTTCCCTACTGCCCGCGCTGTGGTACGCCGCTTTCAAGTCATGAAGTTTCACTCGGTTACAAATATTTAAAGGAACGCTCCGCCGTTGTAAAATTTAAAGCCGTTGACGATGACGCTTACTATTTGGCGTGGACAACTACGCCTTGGACGTTGCCTTCAAATTTAGTGCTGTGTATGAATCCGAAAGTTGACTACGTAAAAATTCAAGTCGGCGATACAAAATATATTTTGGCTGAAGCGTTAGTTGAAAAGGTTTTTGAAGGCGTCGAAGGCGAAAGAAAAATTATTGAACGCTGCAAAGGCAAAGATTTAGAATTTAAAAAATATGAGCCGCTTTATCCTTTCGCTGAAGAAATTGTAAAAAAATCCGGCAAGCAAGCATTTTTCATTACCTGCGATGATTATGTTACAACTGAAGACGGCACGGGAATTGTACACTGCGCGCCCGCGTTCGGCGAAGACGATAACCGCGTTTGCAAAAAATACGATACGCCTTTTGTACAATTTGTTGACGGCAAGGGCAATATGACGGCTGAAACTTATTGGGCAGGAACTTTTGTAAAGGACGCAGACCCAATTATTTTGGCTGACTTGAAAAAGAGCGGCAAACTTTTTAAAGCTCCCGTTTTTGAGCACAGCTACCCGCACTGCTGGCGTTGCGATACGCCGTTAATTTATTACGCGCGTGAATCGTGGTTTATCAAAATGACGGCAGTCAAAGAAAATCTTTTGAAAAACAACGCGCAAATTAATTGGATACCGCCTACAATCGGCAGCGGGCGTTTTGGCGATTGGCTCGAACACGTTCAAGATTGGGGAATTTCCCGCAACCGTTATTGGGGTACGCCGCTTAATATTTGGGAATGTTCCTGCGGTCATCAACATTCTGTAGGCTCGATTGAAGAATTAAAATCTTTGTCTAAAAATTGCCCTGACGATATTGAATTACACCGCCCCTACATTGACAATGTAACTTTTGCCTGCGAAAAATGCGGCGGCGAAATGCACCGCGTCCCTGAAGTTATCGATTGTTGGTTTGACAGCGGCGCAATGCCTTTCGCGCAGTGGCACTATCCATTTGAAAACAAAGAAATTTTTGAAACGCACTTTCCGGCAGATTTTATCAGTGAGGCAGTAGATCAAACTCGCGGCTGGTTTTATTCTCTGCTTGCAATTTCAACTTTGCTTTTCGATAAGCCCTCCTTTGAAAATGTAATTGTGCTCGGCTTAGTCTTGGATAAAGACGGGCAAAAAATGTCAAAATCAAAAGGTAATGCGGTTGCGCCAATGGATATGCTGAAAAAGCACGGCGCGGACGCTATTCGCTGGTACTTTTATGAAAACAGCGCGCCTTGGTTGCCTAATCGTTTTCATG
>JAFSZS010000057.1 GCA_017455645.1 Selenomonadaceae bacterium
AGGATGGACGCCGCCGCCGGTTACTGCCGTGATGGCAGTACGGCGGGCGAAAAAGCACTTTTCTTTGGTACTTTCTTTTCGCTAAAGAGCACGCCTTGCAAGCAAGCCGCGCATGCTTTGGAAAAAGAAAGTACATATAAAATTAAACTGAAACTAAAAAATTTTCTAAGACTTTTTGCCGAGCCGCCCGATATTAACCAAAATCCCGATAGCCGCCATTGTAACAATCATAGAAGTACCGCCGTAACTTATGAAAGGCAAAGGTATTCCGACAACAGGGAACATTCCGCCGACCATAAACAAATTACCTATCGCCTGACCGACAATTAAAATCATTATCCCCATTGCCAAAATTTGCCCGTATTCATCGCGCGCAATGCTTGCGATTCTAGCCGCGTAAACTGCAAAAGCCGCAAATAACGCAAATACAAAAATTGCTCCCAAAAATCCGTTTTCCTGACAGAAAATCGCAAATGCAAAATCTGTATGAGCTTCCGGCAAATAGTCATACTTTGAAACGCCGACGCCCAAGCCCATTCCCGTCAATTCGCCGGAGCCTATCGCAGATAAACTTTGTACAGTTTGATAACCTACATTTTGCGCATCTGACCACGGGTCGAATACAACTTTCAATCTTTCCAATCTGTAAGGTTGATACCAAATTAAACCCGCCGCCGATACCAAAACTGCAATTATCAAGTACAAAACTTTTTTCCAGTGCAAGCCCGCAACTATCAGCATTATTACCGGTATTCCCGCAATTATGCTCGCCGTGCCCATATCCGGCTCAATTTCAGTTAATGCAAACATTACCAAAATTATTCCTGTTTGCGGCGTTAAAATTTCTATCGCCCGCCCTTTTTTAACTTGGTAGGATAAATAAGCCGCCGTTATCATTATTGAAACAAGTTTGCAAAATTCCGCCGGCTGAAATTGCGTAAATCCCAAAGGTAGCCATCTTTTCGCGCCGTTGACTTGCGGACCTATCAGCAAAACTAAAATTAACGCCACCAACGAAAAAAGCAAAATGAACGGCATAAATCGCCGCCAAACATGATAATCAATTCTGAAACAAATTGCAAAGACGATAAAACCAATTACAACGTTAATAATGTGCCGCTTCAGAAAAAAATACGGCGTGTCAAATTCTGCCTCCGCCAATATGAAACTTGAACTGAATACATTGATTGTACCCAAAATTATCAGCACAATCATTATTCCAATTATCGCTTCCATATCGTTATTCCAAAATCTTTTTCTTTCAGTTGTGGAATTTTCAGCATTTGAATTTTCTGTAGCCAAAATTTCACCGCCTTAAATTGTAACAACGCAACGATTTATAGGGACGCCCGCCGCGCTGAATCTGTTTTCGTATTCTGTACGGATATTTTCCGACGGCTCGGCGGCGTGTAAATTGTAGGAAATTTCACTGACTTTCAAATTTGCAAGGGCGAATTGCTCCAGCGAAAAATCAAAAAGCCCGCGGTTATCTGTCTTAAAGTGAATTTCGCCGCGCGGCTTGAGACTTTTTTTATACTTTTGCAAAAATGTGATGTAAGTCAAGCGGCGTTTGGCGTGTCTTTTTTTAGGCCACGGATCGCAAAAATTTATATACAGCCTGTCAATTTCGTTTTCGTCAAAAATTTCTTCAATGTTGTTAATATCGAAAACAAAAAGCTTGACGTTGGAAAGATTTTTTTCTTGGACTTTACGCGCCGCCGCCAAAACTACGGCAGGTTCCATTTCAAGACCGATGAAATTTATCTGCGGATTTTTTTCAGCAAGTTGTGAAATGAAATCGCCTTTGCCGGTGCCGAGTTCGACAAAAATTTGATTTTCGTTGCCAAATAAATTTTGCCATTGTCCTGCGCGAGAGGCGTCAATTTTTTCAACGGTTACAAAGTCAGAAAAATTTTCCAACTTTTCAAAAGTGTGAGGCTTTTTCCTCAATCTCAAAATTTCCACTTCCTTTTCATTAATTCAAAATATTTTATGTTAGAAAATAAAAAAAGGCAAGGGGAAAAATCCCTTTGCACTATTCCCTACTCCCTGCGAAGCGCAGCGTAGCGCAGTTGTCCGCAAGCGGCGTTAATTCCCGCGCCAAATTCTTTTCTGATAGTGGCGTTGATATTGTGCGAGTTCAGAAAGTGAAAAAATTTTTGAACGGCGTTATGTGTCGGCGGCTGAAAATTTCTTTCGTCCACGGGATTAATAGGAATTAAATTGACGTTGCAAAGTTGCCCTGCAAGAATTTTGGCAAGTTGGCGGGCGTGTTCTTCAGTGTCGTTGACGCCGCCAATCAAAATGTATTCGTAAGTAACGCGCCGCCCTGTTTCAAGCGCGTATTCTTCGCCGGATTTTAAAACCGTTTCAAGCGGGAAGGCGGAATTTACAGGCATAAGTGCGGAGCGCAATTTGTTATTTGGCGCGTGCAACGAAATTGA
>JAFSZS010000058.1 GCA_017455645.1 Selenomonadaceae bacterium
ATCAAATGTGCCGTTCGGTACAACAGAAGTACTTGTTTTAACTTTGGAGCCGCCCGCGTCCGAGCCGGTAATTGCGCCGGTATCTGCATTTGTTAAATCAATTCCGCAATAACGCTTGAGAAAGTCATCACCGCTTTTTGCATTTTCGCGGTCTGCAAGCATTTGGTTAATCAGTGCTTGTGTTGTTTTAAATTTGCCGCTTGTAGCATAATTTATCGCTTCATCAACTGCCGCCGTTCCGCTTTTTGTAGTCGTATCCAACGACGCCATAAATCTTTTTATTACTTCCTGTTGACTCATTGCCATTATTATCATCTCCTTCAAAAAATGTACAAACTCTTTATATTATAATATACCCCCCCCCGTGAAATTTTTCTGAAAAAATTTATTTTTAATCAAACTTTAAGAAACAAAAAAAGCCTGCCGATTTTTCGACAAGCTTAACATATTTTTTGTAGACAAGCTGTTTTAATTTTCGTCTGCCTCAAAAACGTGTCCCATTTTAACTTTTTTGACAGTCAAATATTTTGAGTCAAATTTTGTAGGCGGCATAACTATTGGAACTCTTTCAGTAATTTTTAAGCCGTAACCTTCAAGCCCGGCGCGTTTTGCGGGATTGTTTGTCATAAGGCGAATTGAAGTTAAACCTAAATCTGAAAGAATCTGCGCACCAATTCCATAATCGCGCAGGTCCGGCTTAAAGCCCAAAAGTACATTCGCTTCAACAGTATCTTTGCCGCCGTCCTGCAAAACGTACGCACGAATTTTATTTGCCAAGCCAATACCGCGCCCTTCCTGCCGCATGTAAAGTACAACGCCCGCGCCTTCACTTTCAATTTTTTTCAGCGCAGTTTGCAGTTGGTCGCCGCAATCGCAACGCAGGGAGCCGAGCGCGTCGCCCGTCAAACATTCTGAATGAACACGTACCAAAACATTTTCCTTGCCCGCAACTTCGCCCTTGACAATCGCCAAATGACATTTGCCGTCCAATGAACTTTCATAAGCTTTTAATCTGAAGTGCCCAAATTTGCTGGGAAAATCTGCATCTGCCACAAGTTTAACAAGTTTTTCTGTACGGTGGCGATACTCAATCAAGGCGCGCACGGTTATAATATTCAAGCCGTGATTTTTGGCGAACTGCTTTAATTTTTCAGTGCGCATCATGTGCCCGTCGTCATCCATAATTTCACAACATAAACCGGCGGGATAAAGTCCGGCAAGCCGCGCCAAATCAGTTGTAGTTTCGGTATGACCTGCGCGACGAAGTACGCCGCCTTCGACACTGCGCAAAGGGAAAACGTGACCGGGGCGGCGAAAACTTGCGGGCGTAGAATTTTTATCCAGCAAAAGTTTAATCGTGCGGCAACGCTCGTAGGCTGAAATTCCCGTTTCAGTATCCCAACCGTCAATCGAAACAGTAAAAGCCGTTTCGTGATTATCTGTGTTGCGCTTAACCATCTGCCCAATTTCCAATTCGTCAAGGCGTTGACCAATAATCGGCGTGCAAATTAAACCTTTGGCGTAAGTTGCCATAAAATTAATTTGTTCGGGCGTGACAGTTTCAGCCGCGCAAATTATATCGCCTTCGTTTTCCCTGTCTTCATCGTCGATAACCACAATCATTTTACCGTTTTTAATATCTTCAATCGCCTGTTCAACCGTTGCAAATTCCATTTTAAATTTTCCTCCAATTAATTAATTTTAAATTTAGTCAGTAAAATTTTTTCCTAATCCCTATTCCCTATCCACTATTCCCTATTTTTGCCTTTGTGAAGTTGCACGTAAATTTCAACTGCTTTATTCAGCATTTCCAAATTTTCTCTGTCGAGTAAGTATTTCATCAAAACGCCGCCTTTCTTGCTTCTTCAGCGTCCATAAACTTAAAAAATTTTGCAGTTGCTTCCGGCTCTTCGGCGTCAGTTGTCGAATTTACAAAACTTCTGAACGCTTTCAGTTGACGCAAATTTTTTTCTTCCGGCGTTTCGTTTTCATTTTGAGAATTTGCCTTTGAAGTTAATGTGTCAATGTCAGCTTGCATTTTTGTAAGCATTTCAATAATTTTGTTTTCGTTTGTCATTTTAAATTACCTCCTCAAAATCCGTTTTCCAGTAAAAATTCCCGCGTCAATTCTGTTGAATTTTTGAAAGTCATAAGGCGTTCAACGTACTTTGCCAAAATATCTGTTTCAATGTTTACGATACTGCCTGCGCGTTTAAAATTGAAATTGGTAACTGCGCGAGTATGCGGAATCATTGAAACGCTAAAATCATTTGCGCCGGCGTCAACAACGGTTAAGCTTATCCCGTCCAGTGCAACAGAACCTTTGGCGGCAATTTGTTTCAGCAAAGAATTTCCGGCAGAAATATTTATAAAAATGGCGTTGCCGTCCGTGCGAATGTTTGAAATTTTGCCCGTGCCGTCAATGTGCCCGCTTACAATGTGCCCGCCGAATCTGTCGCCAACTTTCATTGCGCGTTCAAGATTTACAACGCCGCCAATATTCAATTCTTCAAGTGAAGTTCGCCGCAATGTTTCAGGCATGACGTCTGCCGCAAAATATTTTTCTGTAAAATCCGTAACAGTCAAGCAAATTCCGTTGGTACAGATACTGTCTCCAATTTTTATATCGCCCAAAATTTTCGCGCAGGTTATTTCTATTCGCCCGCCGTTCAAACTTTTTAAAGTTCCCGTTTCTTCAATTATTCCAGTAAACATTTAGCCACCTCAAAATTAATATGGAAGTTTAATTTTCCCAATTTTTATATCTTCAAAAAACTTATCGGCAAGTTTTTCTGTAAGTTTGAATTTACCATAATGGTCAAGTACGAAATGACGATAGCTTTTTCCATTAATAATCACATCACTTGGCTTAGTCAATAACCAGTTGCCGTTACCCCAACCTTCAGGTTGAATATTCCACTCCTTGCCATATTTTTTGTAAATTTCATTTTCTTTGCCTTGTACAGTCATTGATTCTGAAGGAACATAAAACATTTTTATTTTAATACCTCCCACAATAAAAAAACCGCCAAAATAAAAGGCGGCAGAAATAAAATGCTCTTTTTCATCCGGACTGTAACCGTCGGTATCGGAATTTCGCCGAATCGTGCCAAAGGCTCGCGGACTGTACCGCCGGTGGGGAATTACTCCCCGCCCCAAGAGTTTAGTTAAAATATTTAATTTGAGTAAAATTTGACAACATCGCCTGTGCGAAGTCTCGGCATAATGTTACCCTTAACCGCAATTTGCCCCGGCATTGTGGCGTTGCCGTTTACAACCACCGTGCAATGTCCGCCTTCGCGCAGATTTTTATTGACAGCCGCGCCAACTTTTTCAACGGTAAAATCTGTGTTGCCTACTTGCAATTTGTCGCCTTCCGCAATATCAGCCGCAACTTCTGCAACCGTATGCTGTACAACCATATCTGCCAAATTTGGGCGCAAATTTTCGTCCATCAAAATAAAACTTTTGTTGCTGTCAAGAAATGGGCGTGCGTCCCTACCGACAGCTGTTATTTTTACTTCGTATTTTACCTCCACAAAAATCAACCTCCTTAATTGTATGATACCATAACGCGCGGGAATTTTACAAGGTTTTTGTTTCAAGTTTTTAGAAAATTTTTAAGCTCGATTTCAAAAATCTTGTCAATATCCAAATGGAAAAATTTTTGCTTAGCTCTATGTTACTCAATGACGGCGAAATTATCCCTGCTATTACTCCTATTTTGGCTCCACACGATTTTTACCGCCCTGAACACCGCCTTATTTTTGAAGCTATTGTCAAAGTCTTTGAAGAAAAGCAACAGGTTAATCTGCTTAGCTTGAACGAGCAACTTAAAAGTTCCGGCGTTATGGATAAAGTC
Organism: Selenomonadaceae bacterium; assembly: GCA_017455645.1. GTDB lineage: Bacteria > Bacillota > Negativicutes > Selenomonadales > Selenomonadaceae > Quinella. The sequence goes on from JAFSZS010000058.1 coordinate 3,863, forward strand.
GGTATTTCTACTGTTTTTGCTATTTCCGAAGCTGCCAATACTACCGCTTATTCCATTTCCTACGCTCAGCAACTCAAAGAGAAATCTTCTTCTCGACAAATTCTTAATGCTTTAGAAAATGTCGCTCAAGAAACTGCCTCCGGTACGATGACGCCTGCCGAAATTTGCGAAACTTTTTCCGACCTTTCCATTTACTACATTTTATCCCGTGAAGAAAAAAGGGCTTTTTCCTACGCTGAATACCTTCAAAATCAATTTGACCTTGACGTTGCTCAACAGAAAAAATATTCCAATCGTAAAACCGGCTTTGATAATATCGACCTGCACCAAAGATTTAAACCGGGACTTTATATCCTCGGCGGCGTCCCCGGTTGCGGTAAAACTACCTTTGCTTGGCAATTGGCTAATCACCTTGCCAACAACGGCGAAGAATGCATTTTCGTCAGCTATGAAATGACTAGACTTCAGCTTTTTTCTAAATCCATTGCCTGCGAACTTTTCCGCCGCAATCCTTTTACTTCCTTATCTTCTTCTTCTATTGCCGCCGGTTGTTTCAGCTCCGAGTTCCCCCAAATGTTTGACGACGTTAAACAACTCAACCCCAGATTGAGCGTCATTGATTATCTTGACGATTCCGCTGATTTATTCCCTATCCTCCGCGCTTGGATTAACGCCTCTACTATCAAAAATGGTAAAGCCCCTATTATCTTTATTGATTACCTTCAGCTTATCGGCTCCAAACTCCCCAATATCAAAGATCGCGTTGACGATAATTTGCGGAAACTTAAAACCCTTCAAAAAGATACTCAAGCCACCATCATTGTTATCAGTTCCTTTAATCGTATGAATTACTATCAGCAAGTTTCCTACGAATGCTACAAAGAATCAGGTATTATCGAATATACCGCCGACGTTATTTGGGGTATGCAACTTTACATCGTCAACTCTTTCAAAACCGGTATTGGCGTTTCTGACGCTCGTAAACAAGTTGAGGAAGCCAATAACCAGCAACCCCGCGCTGTCCACTTTAAATGCTTGAAAAATCGTTTCGGAAATACCTATGGCTGCTACTTTAATTACTTCTCCGCTCACGATTTTTAATTTTTCTAGGAGGCTTTTTATATGAATGAAAAAAATTTGCAACCCCGCGCCGCCAATTTCAAAATTACTATCGATTATCTTAGCAACAAAATTTTTGACTCTAGTCTTGCCGCCGGACAAACTATCAATGATACCGAGCTCGAACGCCGCAAAAAGAAGATTTTAAGCAATATTCAAATCATTAACTGCACCGGAAAAGATATACACTTCTCTGAATTTGACCGCGCCGTTTTGAACGCCTGTATTTCCGAGCAAATCGAAGGTAAAAGTTTTACTACCGCTAAAAGTATTTTTCGCAAACTCGGCGGCGGTAGTGATTTAACGCCATCGATGAAAAAAGCCATTCTTGAAAGTGTCGAAAAACTTGCAGGCATCAGAATCGTTATGGAAGCTACCAGGGCTGTTGAAAAAGGCATTATCAATTCAAAAAAAACAAAGACAAGAATGACCAAATTATTTTTAGGGGTTATCTTTTGTCGACTGAATCAATGGAAGCCACCATTAACGGATAAAACGTTGGCTCCATTAAATTCTTAAGTCCCGGCTTTATCTACGGCAACGCTGAAATGCACGACCAAATTATTTCCTGCCCTATCGATTTTCTTCAAGCTCCCATCAATTCTAATCCCCGTAACATCGCGCTTAATCATTACATCCTGCGCCGTATCCTCGCTATCAAGGGCAGTAACCTTTTGGCTGTAAAAAATAAGTACCTCTCTCCGCTCTGTAAAGTCATTACCCTTGACGATATGCTCCAACATTGCGGACTTACCGAATATAACCGTAGTCAAAAACAAAACATTTTGAAGGTTGCTGAAAAAATTTTAAATTATCTCGTTGAAAAAAACGTCATTTCCTATTTTTATTTTGAAACAAAAAAAAAGGCGAAATTCGCGCCATTATTCTTGATTTTTGATTCAAGAAAATGATTGTTTTTTGGCGCGTTATGTGAGTTTTTTTTATGCTTACCATTCATATACTTTTTTTAATTCAAATTTTGACCCTTTTCTGAAAAATAAAGAAAAAATAATTTGGCTATACGAAAACTGGTACGGTTTGTTGGTAAAAAGTCAATTTTTTTTGCCGTTTTTTTTGCGTCAGGACGCGCAATTTTAAAAAGTCAAAAGCGCGCCGAAAAAAACTATATACTATATAGTCTTTATATATTATAGCGGAAAAAATTTTTCGCTAATAAAAGAAAAAAGAGAGAAAAAAAAGAGAACGCCGTATGAAGGGAAACTTTCACGTACGGTGTGGAGCGGGGGAAAGGTGGAGCTGTGCGGCTTGAAAGTCTTTTATGCAAACAAGGACAGGACGCCCAAACAAGTCCTGAATAACCTGTCACTAAGACTCTGCGTAGCAGTAAGGTAACGAGCTGTTATAAGCGCAGTGAAGGCGCAGTAAAAAATCCTCCC
>JAFSZS010000059.1 GCA_017455645.1 Selenomonadaceae bacterium
CGCAATTCCAAAATTCAATGCAGTAGAAACGCCGCCATTTGGTTTTTCAAAATAGCGAATTTTATCGCCGTAAGAATGGGCTATTTTCCACGTAGCTCCGTCGTCATTTGAGCCGTCATTTACAACTATAATTTCAATGTTTGAATAAGTTTGCGCCAACGCCGAATCTATAGCTTCGCGCAAGTAATTTGAGCCGTTGTAAACAGGAATTACAATCGATACAAGCGGATCCATTTTTGTACCTCCAACTTAAATAACAAGTTTGCTGAAGTCGGCAATTTCGGCGAGAAGATTATCAATCGATTTCAAAAGTGCAAGGCGATTGTTCCGAATTTCCAAATTTTCATCCATAACCATAACCGAATCAAAAAAAGAATCGATAGGCGCGGAAATTTTTTTGAGTGCGTCAAGTGCGCCGTTAAAATCTTTTTTGCTGATAAGTTCACCGGCTACAACTTTTACCGCGTTGAATGCTTGATACAATTTTTGCTCGGCTTCAAGTTTAATTAAAGTTTCGTCTACTTTGGCAGAATCAGCTTTTTTCGCAAGATTTGAAACGCGCACGAATGACTGAATATTTTTCACGGCGTCAGGAGTTTGCATAAAGTTTTCAAGTGCCGCCGCCTTCAAAGTTACGTTGTAAATATCGTCAACATTTTCTATAACCGCGTCAATTACATCATATCGCGCAGAATTTGACAAAACATTTTTCACGCGCAATTTCATAAATTCTGCAACGTCATTCTGAATTTTTTCACGCCCGACGCTGTCAGTAACTTTCAGTAAATCCATTGCAAGCTCAACAATTTTGCTGATTGAAATTGACCAGTGCGCCTCGTTAAGTAAATTTACAATTCCCAACGCTTGACGCCTTAAAGCAAAGGGGTCTTGCGAGCCTGTAGGAATTAAGCCGCGGCTGAAAGTTGCAACAAGGTTATCAATTTTATCTGCAAGGCTTAAAATTTTTCCGGCAGTAGTTTTGGGTTGAGAATCGCCGGCAAAACGCGGCATATAATGCTCATCAATCGCCGCTGCAACTTCCAAAGTTTCGCCGTCAAGTTTGGCGTATTCCCTGCCCATTACGCCCTGCAATTCGGTAAATTCGGTAACCATTCCCGTTACCAAATCTGCCTTTGAAAGTTCAGCCGCTCGCGCAGAATTTTTTCTGTCAGTTTCAGAAATTTTATCGCCGAGCAATTCACAAATTTTTTCAGAAAGTTTTACAAGGCGTTCGGTTTTTTCATAGACAGAGCCGAGCCCTTCCTGAAATACGACGGTTTTAAGTTTTTCGCGGTGTTGTGCAAGGGTTTTCTTTCTGTCTTCATTGAAGAAAAATTGCGCGTCCTCAAGGCGAGCTTTTAAAACTCTTTCGTTGCCGTGCTGAACAATTTCAAGATAATCACTGCCGCCATTTCTTACCGTAATAAAAATTGGCATTAATTTACCTTCGGCAGTTTTTACGGGGAAATATCTTTGATGATCGCGCATTGGAGTTATAACGGCTTCCGGCGGAAGATTTAAATATTTAGTTTCAAAGTTGCCGCTTAAAGCTGTAGGATATTCGACAAGATACAAAACTTCTTCCAAAAGTTCGTCGGAAATTTCAGCCTTGCCGCCGCGTTTGGTTGCAACTTTTTCAATTTGTGAAACAATCATTGCGCGGCGTTGGTTTTGGTCGGCAATTACAAAATGTTCTTCGCAGTCATAAAGATAATCATCAGCAGCATTAATTTCAAAATCGCCGTTGCTTAAAGTTCTGTGACCGCGTGAAGTTTTGCCGCTTTTAACATTGGCAACTTCAAAGGGAATAATTTCTTTGCCGAAAAGTGCAACAATCCAGCGCAACGGGCGAATAAATTTAAAATCCAAATTGCCCCAGCGCATATTGTTTGGAAAACTTAAATCACAAATAATTTTCGGTAAAAGCGTTTGTAAAATTTCGGCGGTTGCCTTGCCTTTTTCGTGAATGACGGCGTAAATGTAGCCGTCTTTTTGGATTAAATCTTCAGGATTGATTTTTTGTCCGCGTGCAAAGCCGACCGCCGCCTTTGTATATTTGCCGTCCGCGTCAACTGCAATTTTTATCGAAGGTCCGCGCTTTTCTTCTTCAACGTCCGCTTGATTTTCTGCCAAATCTTTTACAAACAAAGTCAATCTGCGCGGCGTCCCAAATGTGTAAATTTCGCCAAATTCTATTCTGGATTCTTTAAAAATTTTTCCGGCTAAATCTTTCAACTGATTTAAAATTGGCGGCATAACGTGCGCGGGAATTTCTTCAGTGCCAATTTCCAACAATAAATTTTTTGACATTACGCGCTCACCTCCGCAGATTTTTTCAGTAAAGGATAACCGAATTTTTCACGTTGCTTTAAATATTCTTCAGCGCACATTCTGGCAAGTTTACGAACGCGCCCGATAAAAGCTGTGCGCTCGCTTACAGAAATTGCGCCGCGTGCGTCAAGCAAATTAAATGTATGGGAACATTTCAAAACATAATCGTAGGCGGGGTGAACAAATCCCAACTTGATAACGCGCACTGCCTCCGCCTCGTACTTCTCAAATAAATCAAACAAAAGTTTTTCGTCGGAAATATCAAAGGCGTAACTGGATTGTTCAAATTCGTTTTGGTGGAAAACGTCGCCGTAAGTTATACCGTTGCCCCATTCTACGTCATAAACATTTTCGACGCCTTGAATATACATTGCCAAACGTTCAAGCCCGTAAGTTATTTCAACGGCGGTCGGTTTAATATCTTGACTGCCCACTTGCTGAAAATATGTAAACTGCGTAATTTCCATACCGTCCAGCCAAACTTCCCAGCCTAAGCCCCACGCGCCTAAAGTTGGAGACTCCCAGTTATCCTCAACAAAGCGTATATCATGCTTTTCTTTTTCAAGCCCAATCGCCGCCAAACTTTCAAGATACAATTCTTGAATATTATCCGGCGAAGGTTTCATAATCAGCTGAATTTGATGGTGTTGGTATAAGCGGTTGGGGTTATCGCCGTAACGCCCGTCTGCAGGTCTGCGCGAAGGTTCAATGTAAACAACATTCCACGGCTCGGGACCCAAAACGCGCAAAAATGTAAAAGGATTCATTGTACCCGCGCCTTTTTCCACGTCGTAAGGCTCGGCGATTATGCAGCCTTTGTCAGCCCAAAATTTTTGTAATTTAAATATCAACTCCTGATAATTCATTTACTTTAACCGACCTCCCTTTATCTTAATAAAAAAAATTCCTGTAAATTATATGAAATTGCCTTTGTATTGTCAAACTGCGCGGCTTTTTAGAATTTCGTTTTCAATTAAAAAATCCCCTGCAGAAAATTTCTTACAAGGGATTTTATTTTTGGTTGAAATTAAAATTTACTTTTTGTCGGTGGAATTGTAAGCAATGAAAGAATTGTCCTGCGCGAAAATATTTTCAGTTTCGGCAGATTGAATTTGAGTAACTGCGAAATTTTTTTCAGTGATTGAATCTAAATCGCCGCCGACAAAATTATTATCGTCCTCCAAAAACCAAAAATCTTCAGCCATTCGCGCAGAAGTTGCGGTATAAGTTTGAGTGCCTTTGCCGGTAATGAAAATACTTTTGCCGGTTGCCTCTTTGAGCGTGATTTTTTCGCTGTTGTTCGTGGTAATGATAACGTCTTTGCCGCTTACAGAAACACTTTCAGCAGTGCAGTTATTCAAGTAAACGCCGTCGCCGTTGCCAATGTTGTAAACAGTATCGTTGCCGCCGCCGTCGTAGTAAATAATTGAATCGACGTCCGCGCCACAGAAAATAGAATCATTACCGCCGCCCGCATAAATCCTGCCGCCGCCTTTCGCCGCCTTGATAACATTTGCGCTGCTGTTGGCGTGAATATCAATAGCAAGTGTATCTGCGGAGGCGTCAACATTCGTAATTTTTTTCTGCGTAATGTGAAGCATAAAATACACCGGAATAATCTTTTTTTAATGACGCTGTGCCATTGGAAATTGAAACTTTGCCAAAAGTATTGTTGTAGGTATACCAGCCATTATCGTATCCTTCCAGTAATACTCTTTGCTCTTTGGCGTCTTTCAATGTTATTTTGCTACCGTTGCTGTAGTTAATTATTACGTCATTGCCGCTTAATGATACATTCTTAAAAGTTGTTTCATCGTATTGGTCAATTCTGCGCATTATAATTTGGTCGCCTGTTTTGTAGTCGTAAATTGTATCGTTGCCGCCGTCGCTGTAGTAATAAATTAAATCTGCCGCCCTGCCGCAATAAATCACGTCATTACCTAAGCCGCCAAAAATCGTTGTAGCTTGTTTGCCCGCCCAAATAATATTCGCTTCGTCGTCGCCGTAAATCGCAATAGCATTATTATCAAGTGAGGCGTTGACATTAACCGCCTTTAAAGTTGCCGTTGAGTTGTAAGTGTTCAGATTGAAATTCGCTTTATTGTCAGCCGCCAATGTAACTGTTACGCCGTTATAATCAACATCTAAACTGTCATCACCGCCAATATTTGTATTGCTTGAAAGTACGCCGTTGACATATTCAAAATCGCTACCGCCGTAAGTAACAGTAACTTTTTTGTTTTTGGCGTCCTTCACTTTCAAAATACCGTCGCCCAACGCCCAAACAACGTCATTGCCTAAAAACATACCCGCGCCCATCATTGCGCTTGTAAATAAAATCTTGTCTGCGCCCTCGCCGCCTGTCAAAGTATCATTGCCTGAAGTTCCGCTGATAACCGAGCCGCCAACGCCGCCGACTGTAACTGTTTCTGCAGGAAGTGTAACCTCAACCGTAACTGTTGTAGCTCCGCCGGTTGTAATACCGGGTACGTCCTCCACTGCAAAAAAGCTTTTATTGTGAGCGATACTTGCCGCGCCGTTCGCTCCAACCAAAGTTACAAAGGTATCTTTTGAATCCTTGATTGTAATGCTGCCCTTGCCAATTTTGATAGTGGAATTACCGCTGCCGCCTTTGACAGTTTTATAACTGTAGTCAATATCATAATCGCCCGCCAAAGAAATTATATCGCCCGCGCCGTAATCTGTGATAGTGTCTTTGCCGTCGCCTTCAGCATAAATGAAAACGTCAGCACCCGCGCCGCCTGTTAAAATATCATTGCCCTTACCGCCAACTAATGTATCGTTGCCACTGCCGCCAATAATCGTATTTGCCTTTGCTGTGCCTATGATTTTTGCAGCGCGTGTAAATTTTGAGGCGTCAATTTTTGTAACCGCACTTCCATAATCACTTTCGCTAATATCACTGCCGTAATTTGCAGAAAGTATAACCTCTTTACCGCTGTTTTTATATTGGGTATCGTCATCATAATCAGTTAAAGTCGCCGTTCCCAAAATTTTTTTTGCGGCTGTAGTGAAATTATTTGCCGCCGTGTCTACATTTTTTCCGAAATTTACCGCTTTTTCCAATGTTGTATATTTTTTGAGTAATTCTTCATATTCGCTTGGAGTTTCATTGTCATTTTTGCTGAATAATTTATCAACGGCTTTTTTTATATTAGACAATTTTAATTTTGAAATTCCCTTCAATGCCTTTTGTGCGCCGCCGCCGTAAACTATTTGCAAAACTTCGCCGACATTATCAAGCGTCATATTTTTCAATTCGTCATAAACTTCAATGGTTACATCTTTAGACAACTGATACAACGCCTTACAATAATTCGCTACAATTTCTGAGCCCGTCAACATATTAAAAGAAAGTGTTTGCTTAATGGAGCCTTTGGAAATTTCCGCTACCACAAGTCCTGTCGTAGATTTTTTAAAATTAATGTTGTAGGTAATTGTTTTGCCGTCCTCTTCAGCCGTAGCCTTGGTACTTGAAATTTTTGTAGCGTCCAACGAAGAAATTAAATTTATGACGTCCTCAACAATTCCATTTTCAGTTGTTGCAAATTTTGTAAATGCTTTAACAGTTTTAATTTTGTTATAGATACTTTCGGCAATTTTTTTGTAAACTTCTTCCGGAATTTCAAAACTTTCGCCGGTAATTGAACTGCCGGGTACAGCTAATTCTTTAAAATCTTTTAAAAATCCTTCGGCGTCAACAGTTTCAGCGTCATTTGCCTTCGTTTGAATATTTTCTGCAACTTCTTCCTTAGCCGCCTCAAGATTTAAGAAATAAAAAAGCCCGCCACAGATTTTTCTGCAACGGGAAATTTTTTTTTAAGAGCTACAAACTTTTTGAATCGAAAGAAATTTTGTACTGCGAAAGATTTTTTGTCATTTTAATTTTGGCAGTTAAGCGCATTGTAACGTATTGAACATCTGAAGATTTTGTTTCCGGCAAAAGTATAAAAAATCTATCCTTGCCGCCCTGCGCGATACAATCACTGACGCGCAAATTATTTTTCAGCAATTCGCCCAATTCTGCAAGTGCCGTTTCGTTTTCGGTGTTAATCGTCAAAGTTAAAAGTTGGCAGTCTTTTTTGTACGCGGTAATGACTCTGAAAATTTCACGATAAATTATTTTAAATTGTTCCAATTCCAAAAGATACGCGCCGCGCGGAGCGTTTCTTTCGCCCAAAATTTTATTCACGTCAGAAAAATTTTCCTGCGCGACAAAATTTTCTTCATCGCTGTAAATGCTGTAACCGTGCTTGCCGTTTTGTTTGACTTTGTACAGTGCCTTGTCCATTTTTTGATAAAGCGTTTGAAAATCAGTACCGGAAATTGGAACAAAAATTGCGCCCACCGAAACGCCGAGCGGGATATTAAAATTTTCGCCCATAAAATTTTTGGCGGCTTCAGTCATTTTTTCGTTAAGGTATTTGGATTTTTCGGCGATAACCGCTTCACTTGAAATATCGTAACAAAAAGCAATAAATTCATCACCGCCAACGCGCCCAAGTAAATCTGATTCACGAGTAATATTTTTCAGCAGTTCGGCAAATTTTATCAAAATTTTATCTCCCATTGCATGACCGTGAATATCGTTGACAAGTTTAAAGCTGTCCAAATCCAACATCAAAAGTACGCCGGTTGCCGTCGCGCAGATTTTTTCAAGTTCACGTTGCGCCGCGGTTTTATTCAGCAAGCCCGTCATTGAATCAATATCAGCCGCTTGCTGTAAATCCTGCACTTGGTCAAGGTGTTCAAAAATATTTGCAACGCGCCTAAGTAAAATATCTGCCTTTAACGGCTTGCGAATATAATCAGCCGCGCCAATTTCAAAGCCGTGACTTTCGCTCTCGTCGCTTTCGTCCGCCGTCATAAAAATCATTGGTACAGAATTTGAACTTTTTGCTTGTAGAATATTATGCAGTTCGTAGCCGTCCATTTCCGGCATCAATAAATCTGACAAAACCATATCCGGCTTTTCACGCTCAAAAATTTCTACAGCTTCTTTGCCGCTTGAGGCGCAAACTGTTTTATATTTTTGTGAAAGAATCTTCGACGCAATTTTTTGCATTATGATTTCATCGTCAACAATTAGAATTTTTTGCATTATCAATCTCCTAACAACTACTCCCTATTCCCTAAATTTCCTGTCTCTTTAAGCCAATTAGCAATTTGCTCCAAAAGTTTTTTGTAGCTGATTATAAATTCAGCGTGATTATTTTTCAATTCGGCAACATTTTCAACTTTTGCGGCGGATTCTTGAGCCTTAGCCTTCGCACTGAAATTTTCTGCGCCAATTACCAGCGAAGTACTTTTCAGCGCGTGTACCAAAATTCTATAATTTTTCCAATCTTCGGCGGCGTAAAATTTTTCAATTTCGGGAGTTTTATCGCCGCCGTAAAATTCATTCATCATTTCGACAAAAATTTCTTTGCTGTCCATACAATAGCCCATTGCCGTTTCAAAATTAATTTCGGCGCAAATTTTTTCCAACAAATTTTTTTCATTGGAAGTAAAACTGTCAGCCGGCACTTCCTCAACTTTTGGAACTTCTTCAGAAATTTTTTCCAAATTGGCGGGCAAATATTTTTTCAAAGTTGACTCAAGTTCATTGGGATTAACCGGCTTGGAAAGATAATCATCGAATCCCGCCTTCAAATAAAATTCACGTGCGCCGGAAATTGCGTTTGCCGTAAGCGCAATAATTTTTGCGCCGCCTGCCAAATTTTGCGATTTAATTTTTTTCAAAGTTTCGATACCGTCCATATTCGGCATCATATGATCTAAAAAAATTATGTGGTAGTGATTCTGCGCGACGAGTTCGAGGCAATGTGCGCCGCTGTCAGCCAAATCCGGAGCAACGTTATTATATTTTAAAATTCCTTGAATAACTTTCAAATTGAGTTGGTTATCGTCAACGACGAGAATTTTTGCGCCCTTTGCATTAAAATAGGTTTTAGATTTTTTATCAGTTTGGCGGCGGTCGGTATTTTGTTTTCTGAAATCGCCGATTGGGTTATTGTCGATAATTTTTTGATTAAGTTTGAAAGAAAAGTTGGAGCCTTTGCCGTAAATACTTTGAATTTCCAATTTACTGTCCATCATCGCCAAAAGTTTTTGCACGATTGAAATTCCCAAGCCTGTACCTTCAATGTTACGATTTTTTTCTTCATCAAGGCGCGTAAAAGAAACTGACAATTTGCCAATATCTTCAGGGCGAATACCGATACCTGTATCAGCAACGGCAACAAAAATTTCAACGTTATTTGAGTCAAGCGAATTAATTTTCATTGTCAAAGTAACCGAGCCGGAGTGCGTGTATTTAATTGCGTTGCTAAGCAAATTTGTAATGACTTGTTTAATTCTTACGTCATCGCCGAAAAGTGCGCGCGGAAAATTTGAATCGACATCGATAATAAATTTCAAGCCTTTTTTCTCGGCGCGTTCGGTTGCAAGGTTTAATAAATCGTTAATCAAAATTGCCGTGTCGTAGCGAACAGGTACAATTTTCATTTGCCCGTTTTCAATTTTGGAAAAATCCAAGATAGAATTTATCAGCGTCAATAAAGTTTTGCCGGCGTTTTGAATATTTGCGGCGTATTCCAAAATTGCGGGATTTGTACTTTCGCGCAGGATTAATTCATTCATACCGAGTACCGCGTTAATAGGCGTGCGTATTTCGTGAGACATTTGCGCCAAAAATTGAAACTTTGCTTTACCGGCGATAATTGCCTCTTTCGCCGCAACTTTCAATTTCCTATTAATTTCCTGTTGCCATAGTAAAAGTCGGCGAATTAAAGTAACAACAGAAAAAATACAAATTGACAGCAGCAGTACAAATAAAAATCCCAAGATAACAAGGTTGCCGTAAATATCCCACCAATTATTCGCAACAATGATAGTAAAGTTGGAAGTTTTATTTTTTTTGGCAAGGCAAGCCATACTGATATTGTTAAAATCTTTCAGCACAAAAACTTCTCCGGCTTGCGAATAAACTTTTTTATATTCGGTGTCAAAAATTTTTGTACCGGCGGCGGTATTCATTTGGTAATTTCGGTTAGGATGATTGATAATAATTCCGTCCTTGTCAACAAGAAAAGCGTAGCCGTTGCGGGTGTAGCTTGCGTCCAAAATGTGTATCAACTTATCGAGAAAAAAATCTATCGAAAAAATTCCCAAAAATTCTCCGCTCTTGCTGTAAACAATTTGCGAAAGTGTAACACAATAAAAACCTGTTTGAGCGTCGTAGTAGGGCGCAGAAACATTAAAGCCTTCCTCTGAATTTTTTGTATCGATGTACCAAGGGCGAGTTTCAGGGCGAATATCTGCGCCGGGTTCCCAGCCGTTGTTCATAATGACGGGGTGTTCTCTGTAGGGATTTGCAAAGTAGCAAACTGAAATATCTTTGTAATTAACAGCTAAATCATTCAGAAACTTAACCGCGCCTTCGTAGTCGTCCAAAATTTCCGGATTAGCCTTGATAATGTTTACAAAAGAATTTAAAATGCTGCGTTGACGTTCCAGCCAATTTGAAAGTTGGTATTCGTAGCCGTCAACTTCACGATTCATTTTTGTATCGCCCCAATTTATTGTGGTGTTGCCGCAGAAAAACATACTTACCACTATAGCGAAAATTAAAACTGCAACAATCCCAAGTCGCGCAGATTTACTTGCATTTGAAAGTTCGTGAGCGTGCGAATTTTTTACAGCAGATTTTGTATCGCTTGAAATGATATTTGAAAATGAAAAAAGATTGTCCAGCATATCAGAAAGTTTCAGCGCAGATTCTCGAACTTGCGCCGCCATTTCCGCCGGTGATTCTGCCGATTCCAAAGTTTCAATTTTTGACAGCTTTAAAATTTTTTGAAGCGGCCTTTGCAGTTCTTTTGACAGCCTCGACAAAAAAATTTCTTTGGCTTGCATTGCCCTTTCAGTTTCCAGACGATTTTTAACGCTGTTCAAATAAAAAATTACAATGACGATTAACATAACCGCGCAAATTAAAACAGTCAAAACAGTTTGGCGGTAGCTGTCTTCATAAAAAGTCCAGTTGTCAACATTTACAATCATATACCAGCCGTTTTTGGTTTTTGAGCTGAAAATTGTATGGTTGCCGCCGTTAATTTCCGTGATAAAACTTTCGTGCGTCGGGCTGTTGACTACGCGCTCCAAAATGTCATTGTAAGTTGGAAGTTTTTGAGAAATTTTTTCGCCGACCAAACTCATATCAGTGTAGCCGATAATTATACCGTTTTTGCCGACGATTAAAGCGGTACGATTTTTTTCGGCAGTCATTTTCAAAATAAAATCCTGCAAATCTTTAAAATTAAAATCCATTGCAACGACAGTTTCATTATCCGGCAACATAATTGACATAGTGAAACAAATACCGTTGCCGGCGGCGTCAGTGTAGGGCTCGGTTATATAAATTTTGCCGGGATTTTCGGCGGCTCCAATATACCAAAGTCTTTCGCGGGCGTGATAAGTTGCGGGTCTGTCAAAATCCGGAATTATCGTAAAAGTTTTATTTGCAATGTAAGTATTGAAACAAACGCCGTTGAAAAGTGCCTTTTGCTCGATTTTCTTTTGATAAAAAAATTTAGTTAAATCTTCCTCGGAAATTCCCGCTTCAAGTAAATTTTCAGCTTCGCTTGCAACTTGTTTTACCGCGTTTTCTGAATCTAAAATTTTACTTTCCAAATCGTGCCGAATACTTTCAAGCTGCATTCTGCCAATTTCTTCAGTTTGGTTGGAAGTCATTTGGAAAATTAACCGGACGTTCATTGCAATTATCGTCAAAAAAAGTAACGCAATTCCCGTGATTATTAAAAAATCGTTTGATTTTCCTTTTAACAGGATTTTCCAGTTGCTCATTCAATTACCGCCTTTCTTTGGAAATCAATTATACTATTTTTGCACAATAAAAAAAGCCGCCGAATTTTCAGCGGTAATTTGTTAAAACTTCTTTTTTTATTTTTAATTTTTAATACGGCTTTTCTTTCTTTTGAAAAAGAAATAAAAGCCTAGCAAAAGAAAGAAAACTCCCAACCCGCTGAAATCACATCACGTGATTTACGCGGGCGGCGTCCATCCTTGGACGCCGGGTTTCTATTTTTGCACAAGTGTTAAAAAATTTTTAGATAATATTTTTTTCGTAGGCGTCGTACAAAGTTTTGAGTTCTTCAACCTTATCATAAATTTCAATTTGAAGTTCGGAGGCTTTATCGTATTCGCCGGAAATTAAGGCGTTGATTAATCTTGTGAATAAAGATTTTTGGTCGATTGAATCTTTGGCGAGTTCTGCGCGAAGTTTGAAAATTTTGTTCCAGTTGTAGGCGTCTTGATCCGTTACAAAATCTGAAGGAATTTTCTTAGCCTTGCGGACGATATTTCGCATTTCCGGCAAAATTCTTGAAATTAATTCAGTCTTCCAACGCAACAGCGCACCTTCCCTGAAACCGGCAATAATTCTTTCCTGCAACGCGCCGCCGCTTGAAATTATTTTGACTTTGTCGGGATATTTTTCAAACGCCGCCATATTTTCCCAAACAGTTGCAGGCGGCTTGCCAAAAAGTTTGCTGCGTTCTTCATCGGTAAAAGCCTCGTAAACGTCTTCTTCACTGCGATAGGCGCGGTCTTTTTCCAAGTAAAAACCTTCAACGCCCGCTTCTTTGCTAAGTTCAGCCAAAAGTTCATCCGTCGTATGGTTGACGCTCATTTTAATACCGTCGATTATCGCAGAATATGACGCCGCCAAAACCAAATAAATATTGCTGTAGGGGTTGCAGCCGCGCAATTCAAAACGCGTTGCCATTGGATTTTCTAAATCACGAATAAGACTAACTAAAATTGTACGGTTGCGGCTCGGAAATTTCGGCGTATGTCCCAAACTTGTTACGATGCAAACGGGAGCTTCAAAGCCGGGTTTCAATCTGTTCAAAGAATCATTTGTTGAACTTACGAAAGGATTTATAACTTCATAATTTTTCAGCAAGCCCATTAACGCGCCGTAACCAACAGCACTCATATAATCTTGCTCCGGATTTTTGGCGGCGAAAAGATTAAACATTTTGCCTTCGGCGGTAATTGCGGCAAGTCCAATGTGCGTATGTTCACCATTTCCGGCAAGCCCTATCATTGGCTTAGCTTTAAAACTAACTTCAAGCCCGTTGGCGCGGAAAATTTCTTTAACAACCGTGCGCACGATAATTTCATTGTCAGCCGCCTGTACCGCGTCATCAAATCGCCAGTCAATTTCCAACTGTTCGCAAACGTGCGTTAAGTGCCCGCTCTCGTCAATCTGCGCCTTTAATCCGCCAACTTCCTTATGTCCCATTTCGACGTTTAAGCCGTATTTGTCCAGCTCCATTAAACTTTGTTCAAGTGCGCAACGTACCGCACCATGAGTGCGTTCCCAATATTGCTCCTGCATAACTTGCGACGCTGTCATTTCTTCAACCGCGGCTTCTTCAAGCGGCGTTTTTACCCAAAATTCAAGCTCCGTTGCTGAAGTAAAAGCAATGTCGACAACATCTTTACCGTTGAAAGTTGTACCGCTGATTTCCGGGTAATGGTGGAACAAGTCAACCAATTCTTTTTTGACGTGAATTAAAGTATCTGTCAAAACTGCGCGACTGTCAACGCGTTTACCTTCGTGAATTAAAAAGCTCGGTATTCTCAAAGTTCCGACAGGGCGATTTGTAAGGTTATCGTAGTTTTCAAAATTATAATCGACAAACCAATTAACCGAAGAATCAACCGGCATATCAACTTTGGCGTTGTTAAGTGTAGCAATACCCGGCAAAACTACGCTGGAGCCGTCAGTTTGTACGGCGCGCCCCGCGTAAAATTCTTCAATATCCTTGATAAAAATTCGTACGGGTATTTTTTCGTCGGTATCGTTGCCGGCTAAGTCAATTCCCATAAGCGATACAAATTTTATTTCGGGGTGTTCTCTCAACTGCTTTATTATTTCCTCTTTGGGCGTGTTTGCTTTTATCGTGTAGAGTAAATCTGACATAAAATCAACTCCTTGAAAAATTTCTGTGAAAATATACCATAATTAATAGAAATTGTCGATTAAGTATACAAAAATCAAAATTTGCCGATAAAATTTTTCTACAGCCGTAAAGGAATATTTTAAAGTTTGCATAAGTATTATTGGATAATTTTTGTAAGAAGGGATTTTTTATGAATTTTAGTAGTATCAGGGCAAAGTTAATTTTTCTGTTGATAATCATTGGCGCAATACCTATGATTATTGCCATCGTGATAAGCTCTTCAAATACCGTTTCAAACACCATTGAATCTGTCAAGGAAGACTTAAAAATTAAAAATGATTTCATCGCGCAGGATATTTCTTCAATGATTGGCAACAATTTTATTGCGCTTAGACTTTTGGCTTTAAATCCAACTGTACAGGATTATTTGATGACACATTCAGCCACCGATATACCGCAAATGAAGACGCTGATTCAGAACAGCAACAGCCTTTTCAATGATTCAAGCAACATAGTTTTGACAGGCAACGACGGCGAGCAAATTGTACGCAGTGACAGCGCAAAACTTGTTAATCTTAAATCGCGTGATTATTTTCAAGAGGCAATGCGCGGCAATGAAAATGTTTCAGATGTTATCGTAAGTAAAACAAGCGGCTTGTCAATCGTTGTTATTGAAGTTCCTGTAAAAAATTCTGCGGGAAATGTTGTGGGAATGTTACAGCGCAATTACAATATTTCAATTTTGAATGAAGTAGTCAATTCTCAAGCCGATGAAAACACCGAAATTTTTATTCTTGACGCGCACGGCAAATTGGTTGCACGTTCCAACTTTGAAATTAAATCTGAAGAAGATAGAATTGATATGAGCGGCTACGAATTTTTCGGCAAGGCTAAAACTGAAAAAAATGGAATTGCTGAAGAAAATTTTGACGGCGAACATAAAATTATAAGTTTTGCCGTTGAAAAGCATACGGGCTGGATTATTGCAACAACAAAGCCGTATTCTTTCGTAACTGCTCAAGCTTACAGTCAAGCTTATGTTTTGGCGGGAATTGGATTTTTACTGTTGGTGGGAATCGCCGCGCTTGCCGCCTTCATTGCCAAAAGTGCAGTTAAACCTATTCAATTAATCAGCAGTACCGCCGGTGAAATTTCCGCAGGCAATTTGGCTGTTGAAAAAGTTCCCGTTAATTCAAATGACGAACTCGGACAGGTTGCAACCGCCTTTGAAAAAATGACTGACAAGCTTAATAATTTTTTCCGCAAATCTCAAAAAAGTACAACCGAAGTTGCAAACGCCGCCGAAAATCTTAACAATAATTCGCAACAATCCGCTGAAGCCGCCAATCAAATTGCCGCGTCCATTACAAAAGTTGCCGCCGAAACTTCGGAGCAAAAAAATTTTGTCGCAGCCGCAATTAATACCGTTGAAAATATGCAGCACTTGCTTGAAATTATCGAAAAAAATTCTAAGGAAATGGCGGACGCCTCCATTAAAACAAGCAGCACTGCAGAAAACGGCGCGGGAACTATCGGAAATGCTGAAGACGCTATGAAGTCATTAGAAAAAACTGTTCAAGAATCTGCAAAAGTTATTCAATCGCTCGGCGAACATTCAAAAGAAATTGGGCAGATTGTAGATACCATTTCAGCTATTGCCGCTCAAACAAATTTGCTTGCATTAAACGCGGCGATTGAAGCCGCTCGCGCAGGAGAACACGGGCGCGGCTTTGCCGTTGTTGCAGAGGAAGTAAGGAAACTTGCCGAACAATCCGCCACTGCCGCCGACCAAATTAATCAGCTGATTCAAAATGTTCAAACTCAAACTGATAAAGCCGTTGAAACTATGCAAGCGGGTACTGTTGTGACAAGTAAAAGCGTTGAAATTGTTCACGAGACCGGCGAGGCTTTTCGTGAAATTGTTAGGCAAGTTGCGGCTCTTTCTGATAAAGTTCAACAGGCAACAACCGCCGTTAAAAAAGCCAATGAAGGCAGAATCCAAATTACCGACGCAATAAATAAAATTGAAACAGCCGCCGCCAATCTTTCAACCGAAGCTGAAACTGTTTCCGCCTCGACGCAGGAACTTTCCGCCTCAATCGAAGAAATTGCCGCGGCAAGCCGTCAACTTTCCGGAATGGCTGAAGAATTGGATTCCGATATAAATACTTTCAAACTTCGCCGCTGATTTTAAAACTTAATATAAAAAGAAAACGACGCTGAAAAAATTTGCGTCGCCTTTAATTTGAAATGTATGAGCAATTTATTCTTGCGAAACTTCGCAGGAAGTCAAAATTAAAAAAGCCCGAATTGCAGAGCAACACGGGAAAATACAAACGAAAAACACTTCGCCCATAAAATCCCCTTCCTGTCGCTCGCAGGTCTGACGGTGATTGTTAATTGGGCAATTCTCCTGACTCCAGGTCTTAGCTTGTCTGCGCCTTCTCAAACTTTCGTTCAATGACATTTTTGCAGATTCGCTCGCTGTTACAGTGGCGGGACCGTTCCGGCTTGTACCGGATTCCTTATTAAGTTTTTCAACACCCAATCCAATCAATATTCAATTTTGGCAATATTACGATTTACGGGCGCACTTGTCAAGATTTTATTTATCCGGCTTCTGGTAGAAAAATGCTTTGTATGACTGGTAGCCGATTTTTTTATAATTTAAAATAGCCTCGGTGGCTCCGACAAATAAAATTCCGCCCGGTACAAGTGAATTGAAAAAGCCGGTGTACATTTGATTTTTTGCGTCTTCGGTAAAATAGATAACTACATTTCTGTTTACGATAAGGTTAAAATTTTTTTCGTACGGATCTTTCAGCAGGTTGTGTTGTTTAAATTCGATTAAGGATTTAATTTCGGGTTTAATGGCGAATTTGCCGTCGGGCGTTTGAGTAAAATATTTTGCTTTACGGTCGGGGCGCATTGCTTTAATTTCGTTATCAGTGTAGATACCTTTTTTCGCCTTTGCCAAAATTTCAACGTCCAAATCGCTTGCCAAAATTCTGTGCTTAACATTGGGCGTCAATTCTTTCAAAATAATTGCAATGGTATAAGGTTCTGCGCCGATTGAACAGCCCGCGCTCCAAATGTTGAGTTTTGGGGATTGTTTCAGCAACATAGGTAAGACGTCTTTTTCAAGAATGTCAAATTTGTCGGGGTTGCGGAAAAATTCAGAAACGTTGATTGTCAAATATTCGATAAAGCTTGCGAAGTCTTCCTTGTTTTGAGAAACTTTGTCGAAGTAGGCAACAAAAGATTTCATATCTGCGCGAGTAACCAGATTACCGATACGGCGGCGCATTTGCGGCTCTTTGTAAAGGTGCAAGTCAATACCGGTTTTAGCGTTCAATTTCTGTTTAAATAAATCCCAATCCTTATCATCCATAAAAATTCCTCCCATAAAATTTTGAAACATTTTAACAAAGGCGAAAAATATTTTCAACCGCTGAAAAAAATCTTGCTCCATGAAAACAATTATAAAGTTTGCATAGAATTTTTCGAGCTGAAATTTGTTGTAATTATGAAAAGAATTGCCGCTTGCAAGTAATTTTTTTCCGCGTCAAAAAACGTGCGTCTTTGAGTATTTTCATTTACAAAAAAAATTTTAAATGCTTTTTATACAATCACTCAATTTTTGTAAACATTTTAATTCCAACTGCTGAAAAAAATCTTGCTCATTAATGAAAATTATTATAAAATTTGCTTAGGATTTTGGCAATTCAATTTACAGGGAGGTATTGAAAATGGATTTTACAGGGATAGGGAAAATTGGCAATTTCGCCAAGCAAAAAAATTTGGTATTCGCCGCAAATTACCGAATTAAAACCGGACAAAGTTTGACTGACGGCAACGGCAATTTAAATTTTACAAAGGCGGTACTTTTCAGCCAAACAAAAACTTCAAAGAGCAGTTCAACTTCAATGGCAGACGCGGCAAGAATGGCGGCTATCAAGCAAAAATTGCGCAGCGGCAAAAAACTTTCAGCGGCTGAAATGAGCTACTTGAAAGAAAAAGACCCTTCAACTTACAAAAAGGCAAAGTACGCCGACGATACCCGCGAGGAACTTAAAAACGAACTCAAGCAAGCTACAACCAAGCAGGAAGCACGCGAGGCAGTTATGCGGGCAATGGCAAAAATTGCGGCGGATTGTACGGCAGATTTTGAATCGTTAAAAGCAAACGCGGGCGGCGGTATAAGTTTTGGCGGCGCAGATATGAATTTTGGCGGCGAAACTAATATGAATGTTGGCGGCGGCGAGGTTGCAGTTGACGGCGGCGAGGTTGCAGTTGACGGCGGCGAAATTTCCAATGTTGAAACTTCAGAAAATGTTGACGCTGCAACCAGTGAAAATGTTGACGCAAATACCGCTGAAAATTCTGTTACTCAAAATGAAACCGTCGCGCAGGATTCAACTTCTCAAACCGGAAACGAAAATTCGGAGACCGCCCAAGATATTCTCGACAAATATATTTATGCAATTCGCGCAGTTCAAAATGAATGGCTGGAATTTATAAAATCTGACAAGTATAAAAAATTGCCGGAAAATATTTTGGAACAAGCAGAAATGTTGATTCACGGCGGCAAGAAAGACGAAAATAAATATTCAGCCGCGCACGCAATCGAGGCAATTATGGCGTACCGCGCGGCGATGGGGTATTAAAATTAAAAATGACGCACGAACACGAACATATTTTGGCGGATGGCACGGTTATTAAACATTCGCACACGCACACGAAAACCAAGGCGGTTTTAAATCGAATGGCGCGGCTTATAGGACACATGCAAGCCGTAAAAAAAATGGTTGAGGACGGCAGAGACTGCAGCGAAGTTTTAATTCAACTTTCGGCGGTTGACGCGGCAATTAAATCTGTAAGCCGTGTCATTTTGAAAGACCACATGGAACATTGCATTGTTGACGCAATTAAAACCGGCGACAATGAATCAATCGAAAAACTCAACAAGGCGATTGAACAAATTTTAAAGTGAGGTGGTTTTATGGCAAAAGAAAAAATTCATAAGGATATTATCATAATCGGCGCGGGAATGGCGGGCTTAACTGCTGCAATGTACGCAGGCAGAATGAATCTTGATACTTTGGTTTTGGAAAATGGAATTGTCGGCGGGCAAATTGCAAACGCCACGGGGATTGAAAATTATCCCGGCTTTATCAGCGTCAAGGGCGCAGATTTAATTTCAACTTTGCAACAACAGGCTGAAAATTTCGGCGCGGTTATTGATGAATTTGACACAATCCAAAAAGTTACTCTGCGCGAAAATCCCAAAATTGTTGAAACCGAAGAAAAAATTTATTTGGCTGACGTTGTGATAATTGCAAGCGGTATGAATCGCCGGAAACTTCCCTTGCCGGAAGAAAGAAAATTTGCGGGGCGCGGCGTCCACTACTGCGAACTTTGCGACGGGCATATGTACAACGGAAAAATTATTGCGGTAATGGGCGGCGGCAACGCGGCTCTTGACGCGGCTAATTTTTTGACTAAGTACACCGACAAATTGTATCTGATTCATCGCTCCGAATTTCGCGCAGATGAAGTTACTCAAAAAAAAGTTCGCCAAAATCCTAAAATTGAAATTATGTTGCAAACTGAAATTACAAAACTTTACGGCGATAAAAAACTTGAAAGTATTGATATTCTGGACAAAAATTCTAATGTGACAAAAAACATTGCGGTTGACGGAATTTTTGTTAATATTGGAGTTGTACCGAATACCGAACTTTTTAAGGACGAATTAAAACTTTCGGCAAGCGGCAGAATCCCCGCCGGTGAAAATTGCAAAACAGAAATTGAAGGCGTATTTGCGGCGGGCGACGTTCGAGAAAAAGAAATTCGCCAACTTACAACCGCGGCGGCTGACGGTACAACCGCGGCTCTTCTTGCCGAAAAATATTTTTCCAAGTTGAAAGAATCAGTTTAATATTTCAGAGGTGATAAAGTGAAAACGCGCAAAATTAAAAATCTTGTCGTAAGTGAAATTGGTATGGGCTGTATGGGATTTTCGCACGGTTACGGCAAAATTCCCGACGAAGATTACAGTATTGAAGCAATTCGTAAAGGCTACGAGGCGGGCTGTACTTTTTTTGATACTGCTGAAGTGTACGGTCCTAACCTTGAGCCGCAATTCAAAGGACACAATGAAAAAATCGTAGGTAAAGCGATAAAAGATTTTCGCCAAAATGTTATCCTTGCCACAAAATTACATATTCCAACTGACGAAGTTAAAGCTGACGGCGTTTATAAAACTCTTCGCAACCATTTAGAAAAATCACTCGAAAGACTGCAAACAGATTATGTTGATTTATATTATTTGCACAGAATTAACCCCGCAGTTGAAGTTGAAGAAGTCGCCGCCGGTATGGGGCAACTTATCAAAGACGGTTTAATTAAAGGTTGGGGATTGTCTCAAGTGCCGGTTAAAATTATCGAAAAGGCGCAAAAAATCACGCCCTTAACTGCAGTACAAAATATTTACTCAATGCTTGAACGCGGCGTCGAAGAGGAAGTTATCCCCTACTGCCTTAAAAATGATATTGGACTGGTTGCATTTTCTCCAATTTCAAGCGGCTTTTTATCCGGCAAAGTTACGGCGAAAACTGAATTTGAAAAAGTTGATGACGTTAGAAAATTCGTCCCGCAGTTGACAAAAGAAAATATTGAAGCCAATCAACCAATTTTGGAAGTCATAGCGCGTTTCGCCGATTTAAAAAATGCTACAAATGCACAAATTGCATTGGCGTGGATGTTGCATAAATATCCAAATGTAGTTCCAATTCCCGGCTCCAAAAATCAAGGCAGGATTCTTGAAAATCTCGGTGCAAGTAACGTTGAATTGACTGATGCAGAATTTAACGAACTCGAAACGGCGTTAAACGCTTGCACAGTTTACGGTCACAGAGGTTTTGACGAATCCGAAGGCAGAAGTTTTTTGCAAGTCAAACATAAATAATTTTTTTAAGGAGCAGTTTAAATGGTAAAAGTTTACACTGTTGAAGGTTGCCCTTACTGCGAAAAAGTTAAAAAATATCTGCAGTCAAAAGACGTGGAATTTGTAGCTTACGATATTGAAAAAGACGCCGCCGCTCGCGCAGATTGTATCAAGCTTACCGGAATGGACTGCGCAGTCCCCGTTACAACGATTGACAATGAAAATTACGTTTTGGATTTCGACAAAGAAAAAATTGATAAATTACTTTGCTTGTAGGAGGTTTTAAAATTGGTAAAAGTTTATTCGTTTGAGGCTTGCCCGTGGTGCACGAAAGTTAAAAAATATTTGAGTTCAAAGGGCGTTGAATACGAAGTGCGCGATATTGAACTTAATGAAGACTACGCCAAAGAATGTTTGCAAATCAGCGGCGATACAATGGTCCCCGTTACCACGATTGACGGCAAAAATTTTGTGCTCGGCTTCGACAAAGAAAAACTTGATGAATTAATTGCAGGTTGAGGAGGCTTTTTGATGGGAGTTTATGATTTCACAGTAAAAACTAACAAGGGCGTTGAAAAATCTTTGGCGGATTACAAAGGAAAAGTTTTGCTGATTGTCAACACCGCGTCAAAGTGCGGCTTCACTCCTCAATTTGAAGGCTTGCAGGGACTTTACAAAAAATACAAAGATAAAGGCTTGGAAATTTTGGGCTTCCCCTGCAACCAATTCGCCGCTCAAGACCCCGGCACGGCTGAAGAAATTCAATCTTTTTGTAAGTTGAATTACGGCGTAACTTTCCAGATTTTTGAAAAGGGCGACGTGCGCGGCGAAACTGCACAACCGCTTTTTAAATATTTGACTTCGCAGAAAAAGTTTGAAGGCTTCGACGAAAAAAATCCTATGACGGCTGTTTTGGTTGACGCACTGCAAAAAAATTTCCCCGAATACCTCGAAGGCGACGGGATTAAATGGAACTTCACAAAATTTTTAATCGACAAAAACGGCGAAGTTTCGGCGCGTTTTGAACCAACTACCAATCCTGCAGATATTGCCCCAGAAATTGAAAAACTTTTGTAATTTTTAAATTTGGTATTTTGATTTGCAAAAGAAAGGGCACGGCGTCCAAGGATGGACGCCGCCCGCGTAAATCACGTGATGTGATTTCAGCGGGTCGGAAGTTTCTTTCTTTGCCAGGCGTTTCTTTCTTTTCAAAGAAAGAAATGCCGACTTTTAAAAAAATAAAATTTATTTGACTTCAAAATTTAAATCGTGTTTCAAAATCCACGAGGTAACCGTACGAACTGCAGAAATAATTTTTTCGGCGTTAGCGCGTTCCTGCGAAAGATTAACCGTGTCCAAATCCGCTGATGCAACTTGCGGCAAAATTTCTACAACGTCAGATTCAATTTTCCCTGCAACATTTTCTGTTATAAAAACGTCACGATTAAACGCTACGCCAAAACTTTCAAACAAACTCGGCGCAATGGAATAATATTTAAAACCTTCCGGCGCAATTAATTCAATAATCGTTGGAACAATCGAAGTATGCCCGCCTACAACGTCCGGCGGCAAAATTTTTTCAGAAATTCCCGCGCCGTACATTACAAAAGGTACGCTTTGATGTTCAAAAATCGTAGGGTGCGTGCCCGGGTCAACTCTTACCGCGTGATCTCCCGTCACGATAAATAAACTGTTTGGATATTTTTCACTGACACTGCGAATAAATTTTGTAATGACTTTATCCATATACCAATAATGCCCAAGTTCAACTGCCAAAGTTTCAGCGTTTGGAACATTCGGCAGTTTTTTTATTTCCGCCAAAGTTTTTTCAAAGTCAAAACCTTCAGCCGCCAAATCTAATTTGTAAGGCGGGTGATTCGTTGTCGTCATTATGAAATGAACTGTCGGCGGCTCGTTTGCCAAATGCTTTTCAATGGCGTTGAATAAATCGTCGTCTTTCACGCCCCAAGTTGTAAGTTTCGGCGCGTTTAAATCGGGGAAGCCGTAAAAATTATCGAAGTCCTGCGCGATAGCCATTTTTGAAATATTTTCCCAGCCGGGCATTCCGCCGTACCAAAAATCAACTTTGTAGCCAAGTTTTTTGAGCGGAGGCGCGGGCGCAGAAATATAAATTTCGTCGTAAGTTTTCGGTTGATAATTCACGTGAATATTTACGTCGGGTAAGCCCGTCATCATTCCCGTAATTGCAACCGAAGTAAAATCCCCGTTCGGCATAAAATTTCGGCTGTAATAAGAATTTTTTTCTGCGATAAGCGATTTAATACCGTCTGCAACGTGCAAATTTTCATACTTGCCGAGCATTGGCCACTGCATAAAAGTTTCGCCCAAAATTATAAAAATGTGTTGAGGCTTTTCAATTCGTGCGCCGCCTGCAGCTTTTTCAAGGTACGGCGTAAGATTGTTTTCAACAAAATTTTTTCCTGAAATAATCTGCGCACTTTCCAAAATTTTATTCTCGTCAACCCCGGCAATAATCCCTTCGCCCATATATTTTGCCATGGTGTAGGCGCGGTACATTGCCTGCCCGTCGTCAAGGATACATTCATTCAAAAAATCGTCTGAAGTTACAGTCGAACTTTCCCAACTTATCCCGCCGCTGTAAGTCAAACTGCCGCCGAATCTTACAAAGACGCCAAACACTACCAAAAAAATTGTCAGTCCCAAACTAAAAATAAATCTTGTCGAAAATTTTTCAAATTCCGGCAACTGAAAAGTTTTCAAAAGTAAAAGCCGACTCAAAATTCCAATACAGATAACCGTTAAAATCAGCGCGACCGGAAAACGCCAAAAAAAACCGTACTCTTGCACAATCATTGCAATTATCGAAAAAATATCATCGTGCAAGCCGCGGATAATTTCAATTCCAAATGTTGCGTTAAATTCTCTGTAGTAAGGGAACCGCGCCATGAAAAGTACCGCAAATACAAACGAAAAAATCATTCCTATTATCAGCCGCAACCTGAAATTAAATCTTAGAATTGTCACGAATACAAAAGAAATTGCCGCAATAAATCCCGCCGTTTTCAAACTCAATCTTAAACCCGTCCAAAGTGCGGTTGAAATTTGCGCGGAGGTTGATTCTTCAGCAATGTAATCTGACATAAAAAAAATAAAAGCCGCGCGGTAAATTTCCAGCAGTACCAACATAAAAAGAAAAAGTCGAAAATCTTTTTGCAAGTCTTCAAAAAATCTCTGTAAAAATTTCAATTTCAAGTCTCCCGTAAAGTTAATAGACAAAAATTTTATAACAGTAAAAAAAATTCGTCAAATTTGCCGCCGAATTGCAACTAAAAAAAATTTAAATATTTCCCAAAATAAAAAAAAGTGCTATAATCTGCGCACTGTTTGCAAGGGGGGATTTTTATTGAGATTAACCGCCGTAATTGCAAAGTCAAAAGTTTTTAGATATTTCGGTATGACTTTCGGCTGTTTAATCGCCGCGTGTTCAATAAATTTGTTCGTCGTGCCGAGTCATCTTTTGACCGGCGGAGTTACGGGCATTGCAATGATAATTTATTATTTGGCGGAATTGCCAATAGGTGTACAAACTTTCATTTACAATATCCCGCTGCTTATCGCTTCATACAAATTTATGGGCAGGGATTATACAGTTGACGTTGTAATTGGAACGGTAATTTTTTCAATTTGTTTGGACGCCACGAAATTTTTAAACTCCTGCGCGCCGGTTAATGATTTAATGTTGGCGTCGATTTACGGCGGCGTTTTCAACGGCTTAGGTTACGGGATTGTTTTCAGAATGAACGGCTCAACCGGCGGCTTTGATATTTTGGGGGCGATTGTAAAAAAATTCTATTCAATGAATATGGGCTCAACCATTTTTGCTTTTAACTGTTGCATTGTCAGCGTTGCCGGATTTTTATTTGGGATTCAACCCGCGCTTTTCACTTTAATTTGTATGTATGTTACTTCGCACGTTACGGACAAAGTTATTGTCGGTTTGAATCAAAGAAAGGCAGTGCTGATAGTTTCAGAAAACGCGGCGGATATTGCCGAAGCGATTATGTACGAAATGAGGCGCGGAGTAACTTTTTTGCACGGGCAGGGAGCTTACAGCGGCAAAGAGCGGCAAGTGATTATGGTTGCGCTTAGTCTTACCGAAATTGCCAAACTCAAAATGATTATAGATACTTTGGACAAAAATGCATTTTTTATTATGATGTCGGCAAATGAAGTAGTTGGGCGCGGCTTTACTTTACCGCGACGGACGAAAGAATTTAGGGAAATACGGCAATGAAAAATTTTTCTGCCTGATTCCTGGAAAGGAGATTTTAAATTGGAAATTATTTATCTGCTAAACAGCGGATTTATGATTAGAGACGAGCAAACGCTTTTAGTTTTTGACGATTACGAAGACCCGGAAAAAGTTGTTGACCGCGCGGTTAAAAAAGGCAATTTTGAGCATTTATACATTTTCGCAAGTCACGCACATTTTGACCACTTCGACACGCACATTAGGGCGTATTCAGATCAAGTAACGCGTTACATTTTCAGCACTGATATTAAACGTACCAAACGAGCCAAAATTTTTCCTGCCGAAAATATTGTTTATATGAGAAAGTACAGCGATTGGCGGGACGAAAATATAAAAATTTATACCTACGATTCAACCGATGTTGGAGTTTCATTTTTGGTTGAAACAAATTCCGGCGCAAGAATTTTTCACGCGGGCGATTTTAATTGGTGGCATTGGGAAGGCGACACTGAAGAAAATAAAAATTTGGCGAAAAGAATTTTTTTGAAACAATTAAAGCGAATGAAAGGGCTTGAAGTTGACGTTGCTTTTTTCCCTGTTGACGGCAGGCTCGGCGATTCTCAAGAATTGGGCGTTACGGAATTTTTGAAAAATGTTGAAACAAAATCTTTGGTTGCAATGCACCGCGTAGGTTATCCCGCGTGGATTCCTTCATACAAATTTAAATTGGAAATTGTTGAGCCGCTGCCTATTTGGTCGCCCGTTGAACCCGGCGCAAAACGTTTTTTTGTTGATAATAAATTTCTTGAACAGAAAGGATAAATTACAATGGCTGAAAAAAAAGTAATGTTGACGCAGGAAGGCTACGACGAACTTGTAGCAAGACTTGAACATTTAAAAAGCGTCCGCCGCATTGAAGTTGCTGACAGATTAAAAGCGGCTATTGCACTTGGAGACCTTAGCGAAAACTCGGAATATACTGACGCAAAAAACGAACAGGCTTTTCTCGAAGGCGAAATTGTAGACTTAGAAAATCAAATTCGTAATGCTGAAATTATCCAACAATCTAAAACAGATGGAATTAAAATTAGTGTTCGCTCTTCAGAAGCTTATGTTGAAGATGATGAACCAATTTACCAATATACTTATGCAATTGTTCGCTCCACAAAAAGAGGACTCTATATTATGGTTTATGAAAATGACCAAACCAAACCCAAATATATAATTGACAAAGATATGATTGACAGAATTAAAAAAGATATGATTGACAGGATAAAAAAGGACGAAGAAGAAAAAAAGAAAAAATCCGAAGACTACAAAAAAAATTTAGAGGAAACTTCAAAAAGAAAGTTTATTTTGGCCAAAGAAGATACCGCAGAAAATAACGAAAGACCGGAAGTCATGCATTGGCGTATTGGCAATGAACTTATGCAAAAAAAGGTAAACGATGTTGTAAAGCTTGCCAAGGGATTCAATAATGCTATTTTTTATGAAGTTACAGATATAGTGGAAGTTGTTACACTGGGGAGCAAAGTTCGTATTCGTTTTCCTGAAAATATTAATAATCCCTATAAAGATACTGATGAAAATTATGACAAAGTTACCGATACCTATACCTACACTATTGTTGGTACAACAGAAACTAATCCCGACGAAGGAAAAATTTCTGATGAATCGCCGGTAGGAGATGCTTTGCTTGGGCAACCTGCCGGTAGTGTCGTTCCGGTTTATTCCCCACGCGGCATTCTTTCATATGAAATTGTCGATATTATTCAAAATTAAAGGAGTTTTCTAATGGCTAAAAATTTACAGGAACAGCCGCCGGTTGACGAAAATATTTTGATACAGGCGCGCCACGATAAACTCAACGCCTTCATTGAAAAAGGAATTGCGCCTTTCGGTCATCGCTACGAAGTCACGCACCACGCCGCAGATATTCGCGCACAGTTCGGCGATATTGAAAACGAACAAGACGCGGGCGAAGTTCAAATTGCAGGAAGAATTATGGCAATTCGCGGACACGGCAAGGCAAGTTTCGGCACTTTGGCTGATCGTACCGGCAACATTCAAATTTATTTCAAGCTTGATATTTTGGGCGAAGAAAAATATTCGCAGTTTAAACTTTTGGATATTGGGGATATTATAGGACTGCGCGGGCAAGTTTTCAAAACTAAGCGCGGCGAATTAACCGTTCGCGTTGAAGATTTTGATTTACTTTCAAAGTCACTTCGTCCACTTCCTGAAAAATTTCACGGCTTGAAAGATGTTGAAATTCGGTATCGTCAACGCTATTTAGATTTAATTGTAAATCCTGAAGTCAGAGAAACTTTTTTGAAGCGTACAAAAATTATTCAAGCGATACGTCAATATCTGGACGAAAGAAATTTTGTTGAGGTTGAAACGCCTATTCTTTCGACAATCGCAGGCGGCGCGGCGGCTCGTCCTTTCATTACGCCCCATAACACGCTGGATATTGATTTATATTTGAGAATTGCAACCGAATTAAATTTGAAACGGCTGATTGTCGGCGGCTTTGAAAGAGTTTACGAAATTGGCAGGATTTTCAGAAATGAAGGAATGGACAACCGCCACAATCCCGAATTTACGAGCGTTGAAATTTATCAAGCTTACGGCGATTATAACGATTTAATTGACGTGACGGAGGGTATTTGTTGCCTTGCCGCCGAAAAAGTTTTGGGTACAACGAAAATTACTTATCAGGGCGTTGAAATGGATTTAAAGAATCCGCCGAGAATTTCAATGAATGACGCCGTAAAAAATAAAACCGGCAAAGATTTTTTGTCCTGCGCGACGGTTGAAGAGGCGCGGGCAATGGCTGATGAAATTGGCGTACCCTATGAAAAGCGTTTTGGTATTGGCGGGATTTTAAACGCGGTTTTTGAAGCGAAAGTTGAAGAAGATTTAATTCAGCCGATTTTTATAACAGGGCATCCAACCGAAATTTCGCCGCTTGCCAAAAAGAATCCCAACGACCCGCGCATTACAGACAGATTTGAATTTTTTGTTTACGGGCGTGAACTTGCAAACGGCTTTACAGAATTGAATGACCCTATCGACCAAAAGGCGCGTTTTGAGGAACAATTAAAGGCACGTGAAGCCGGCGACGACGAGGCGCACGTTATGGATACTGATTTTATTTGCGCGCTTGAATATGGCTTGCCACCGACGGGCGGGCTTGGTATTGGTGTTGACAGGCTTGTTATGTTTTTGACTGATTCCGCGTCAATTCGTGACGTTTTACTTTTCCCCACTATGAAAGTTATTGATTAGGGTACTAGGGGTAAAGGGATATAGGGATACAGGGGATAGAGATTTAAAAAGTTTCCCTATATCCCTAGAACCCTATATCTCTAAAAGCGACTGAAAGGAGTTTTCCACTTGTACACTATCCTTGCTGTTGACGGTATCGCCGCCGAAGGTATAGAAATTCTCAAAAAAAATTTTAACGTCGAAGTTCACGACAAAATTTCTGCTGAGGAACTTTTGGAAATTATACCGAAATTTGACGCGCTGATAGTTCGCTCGGCGTCAAAAGTTACTGCTGAAGTTATCGCCCGCGCCCAAAATTTAAAAATAATTGGTCGCGCAGGCGTCGGCGTTGACAATATCGACGTAAAAGCCGCAACTGAACGCGGTATCATTGTCATAAATTCGCCAGACGGTAATACAATCGCCGCAACCGAGCATACTTTTGCAATGATGGCGGCACTTTCCAGAAATATCCCGCAAGCCAATAAAACTATGCACGCGGGCGGCTGGGACAGAAAAAAATTTGTCGGCGTCGAATTGCGCAATAAAACTTTGGCGGTTATCGGCTTGGGCAGAATCGGCGCGGGCGTTGCAAAACGTGCGCAAGCTTTTTTAATGAATGTCATTGCTTACGACCCCTTTGTTAGTGCTGAACGCGCTGAAAGTCTCGGCGTTAAACTTGTTGAGCTTGACGAACTTTTCAAAACTGCAGATTTTATTACAGTTCATATGCCGCTTAACAAAAATACTGAAAATATGATAACCCTCGACAAAATTAAAATGATGAAACCCACAACGCGCCTGATTAACTGCGCACGCGGCGGAATTATCAACGAAAGTGATTTAGCCTTTGCACTGAAAGAAAAATTAATTGCGGGCGCGGCTGTTGACGTTTTCACAACTGAACCGCTTGCAGAAAATTCGCCGTTCCGTGAACTCGACAATATAATTTTGACTCCACACTTGGGCGCGTCGACGATTGAGGCGCAAATTGGAGTTTCGCTCGATGTTGCAAACGGAATTGTTGACGCGCTTAACAATCGCCCCGTTTCAACCGCAGTAAATATGCCGCACATTCCCGCGCACATTCTCAAAAAACTTGCGCCTTATATTACGCTTGCAGAAAGACTCGGGCGCACAATTACCGCGCTTAGCAAAAATCCAATTTCCAATATCGAAGTTAAAATTAACGGCAAAATTACCGAAGATACCACGTCAATAATTTCAACCGCCGTATTGCAGGGCGTTTTGTCTACTGCTATTGAGCATGTCAATTTGGTTAATGCAAATTTGCTCGCGCAGGACAGGGGAATTAAACTTTCTGAAGTTACTTCAAATGTTGAGGGCGATTTTTCAAATACCGTTACAGTTACGGCTAATGACAATTCTGTAACCGGTACATTATTTGGCAATGAAGAAAGAATTGTGCTGATAAATAATTTCCGCGTTGACGTTGACCCGCACGCAAGAATTTTAATTTGTCCGCACATTAACCGCCCCGGCGTCATTGGGGAAGTTGGTACAATTTTGGCTGACTACAACATTAATATTTCAAGTATGCAAGTCGGCAAAACTGATATTGGCGGTACAAATTTAATGGTCTTGACTGTCGACAATCCAATTTCCAAGGCTGTTATCGACAAAGTTAAAAGTTCGGAGGCAATTTTTGACGTTACGCTGGTTGCCTTTGATGAGTGAAACAGTATGAAAAATAAAATTATTGTAAGTGCAATTTCAGCCGTCATAATTTTGGCGGCTTTTTTTCTATATGATAATAATTCAAAAGATGTTACGGTTGCAGAAAATGTGGAGCCTGTCAAAAAAGAAATCAGCGTTTACGTTTCGGGGCAAGTGAAAACGCCTGCGGTTGTAACTTTGGAAGATAACGGGAAATTGCGGGCGGTTGATGCGGTTAATGCAGTTGGCGGGCTTACAGATTTAGCTGATACTGAAACTATAAATCTTGCCGAGCCGCTTTTTGACGGTCAACATATTCACGTACCTACCAAAGAAATTTTTTTGCAGGAATTGCCAAATTCTCCAGCTGGTAAATCTTTTGGCGGCGTCGCGCAGAGCAATTTGATTAACATTAACACTGCCGACGAAAAAGAATTACAAAATATTCGTGGTGTCGGACCGGTTATCGCAGGGCGAATTGTTGAGTACCGCACGAATAACGGCGCGTTTCAATCTATCGAAGAAATTAAAAAAGTGCGCGGTATCGGCGAAAAAACTTTTGAAAAAATGAAGGATTCTATTACTGTAAATTGAATTTTTCGTAGAGGCGGGATTCTTGAAAACTTTCTCGCCTCTGCTTGAAAAATTTTTCTTGCAAAATTTTAAATTATGAATTATACTAAAAACGGCTTAAGGGAGAAATCCGCGCCGCAGGCGTCAGGACGCCATTTACAGCACTTTTGGAGGCGAAAAACCCTTGAAATTGTCTGAAAATTATTTCCGCGCCGCAAACCCCTATTTTGAGCCGCATTGCAACGCCATTTTCAAGGGCTAGGGTTTAGAAATGCTTTCCCCGTAAGGGGTCGGAAACGTTTTTGTGATTTCTATTAAACAACCTAAGTTTGTATACTTTAAAGTTTAGAAATGCTTTCCCCGTAAGGGGTCGGAAACTGTTCTCATAGTCCAACTCTTTGGAAGCAAGTAAGACGTGTTTAGAAATGCTTTCCCCGTAAGGGGTCGGAAACAGTTGGAGTTTGTAAACTTTAAACGTTGTATTCTTATCCACAAGTTTAGAAATGCTTTCCCCGTAAGGGGTCGGCAAAATGCAAAGTCGCCAAAATGTATAAATGGTAACCTCGTTACCAAAACTAATAATTTAAAAATATTTTCCCCCGTAAGGGGTCTGAACAAAAAAAAATTAACCGCCCGTAAAAAGGCGTTTTTTTAGTGCAACAAAAAAAGACTAAGGGAAAAATCCCCTAGTCCTTAACCCTTAACCCTTAATCCCTAGTCCTTAATCAATGACGATAGGATTTAAATTTTCGTCCTTCATAAACTTAGCAATTTTTTTAACGCCGTTCATTAAGTCAAGGTAATGTTCCTGCGTCAAAGACTGCGAGCCATCAGAAAGTGCCTTCGCAGGATTCGGATGAACTTCCATCATTAAGCCGTCCGCACCCGCCGCAATAGCCGCAAAAGCCATTGGTTTAATCATTCGCCATTTGCCCGTACCGTGCGAAGGGTCAACGATTATTGGCAAATGTGATAAATGTTTGACGGCGGCAACCGCGCTTAAATCTAAAGTGTTACGTGTGTAAGTTTCGTAAGTTCTAATTCCACGTTCGCACAAAATAACGTTTGGATTGTCATTCATAATATATTCGGCGGCGTTAAGCCATTCGTCGATTGTTGCGGCAAGCCCGCGTTTCAACATTACGGGTTTTCCGCACTTGCCGACTTCCTTAAGCAAGCCGAAATTTTGCATATTACGCGCGCCAATTTGTAAAATGTCAGAATACTCGGCAACAGGCGCAATTCCTTCAACCGTTGTAACTTCAGTGATAATTTTTAAGCCGGTACGTTCCCGCGCCTCTGCAAGAATTTTTAAGCCTTCAACTTCCAGCCCTTGAAAAGAATAAGGCGAAGTGCGGGGCTTGTACGCGCCGCCGCGCAGGAATTGTGCGCCGCCCGCTTTTACAATATCAGCCGCTGCAAAAAGTTGTTCACGTGATTCAACCGCGCAAGGTCCCGCCATTATCGCAGGTTCATCGCCGCCGATTTTTACGCCGTCCACGTCAATAACTGTATTTTGAGGATGAAATTCACGGCTTGCAAGTTTGTAACTTTTTGAAATTGCGACGCTGTTTTCAACGCCCGGCAGTGCGTCAATCGCCACGGATACCAATTTTGTTTTATCGCCAATGACGCCAATAATTTTTTGTTGTGCGCCCTCCATAATTTTTGCCTGAAGTCCGGCGGCTTCAACTACCCGCGTAACCTCGACAATGTTTTCAAGCGTTGCTTCGGGACGCATTATAATTACCATAAAAAATTTCCCCCATTAATTCTATAACACAAATTAAAAATCAACAGGCGAATTATAACACTTTTCAAGCCCTATGTAAATTGAAATTTTTTCAGAATCGCCGCTAATCAAAATAATATCGTCGCCGTTTCTGAAGGCAAAAGATTTTTTCGCACTGTCAAAAATTCTGTCACGGACGCGGTATTTGCAATTCAAAATTTCGCCGCTTGTTGATTCAATTTCAAATTTTTGTGCAAAGTTCAAATGACTGCACTTAGTTTTTTCCGGCAAGGTAAACCGCGTCAAAGTTAGATTTTCGCCGCTCAAAATTTCAACTTCACGATTATTTAAACCTGCGCGAATTTCCATTAAAATTTTGCCGAGATTGTTTTCACCTGCGCCGGTTTCATCGTCGACGCCCCAAAATGTATCGTGCCAATAATTGCCCTCGACAATTTCAGAATCGCCCGTTGCCAAAAGTTTTTCTGCAAGTTCCGGATTCTGTGTAAATTTAGCAAAAACAATATCCCGCATAAAAGAAATTTTGACAGAATCCCAATCTGCACGAACAGGAATTTTACGCGCCCGCCGTTTAGCTTTTTTGGGATTGTAATTCAGAAATTCCAATTTGTCAGCCAAATTCGCCGCCTTTTGCGCTTGATAAGCCGCCTCCGCACTGCCGTAAAAATATTCATAGCGAACAGGTACTTCATAAAAATTACTCAAAAATTCGTACGCGCCGCTAAAATTATTAATTTCCATAAAAATCCCCTAAGCCTTAAGTAAAAAAAATTTTTTTGTAAAAACCTCAAATTTCGCCTGTAAGCCGCCTCTAAAACTTTTTTGATACTTTTATACTAGTTGATACTCAAACGCGGCTTGCAGGGCATTTTAAACGCAAATACAAGCATAATTTTCCGGCTTAATCTAAAATTTTTTGGCGAAAAATTATCAAGCCTTAAGTAAAAAAATTTTTTTGTAAAAACCTCAAATTTCGCCTGTAAGCCGCCTTCCAAAAGTTTTTGATACTTTTATATTACTTGGTACTCAAACGCGGCTTGCAGGGCATTTTAAACGCAAATACAAGCATAATTTTTCGGTTTAATCTAAATTTTTTGGCGAAAAAATTATTAAACCTTCAGCACAGGAAATTTTTTTATAAAAGCCTCAAATTTCGCCTGTAAGCCGCCTTCCAAAAGTTTTTTATACTTTTATACTAATTGACAGTCAAACGCGGCTTGTAGGGCATTTTAAACGCAAATACGGGCATAATTTTCCGGCTTAATCTAAAATTTTTTGTCGAAAAATTATTAAGCCTTCAGCACAGGAAAAATCCCCAAATTTTTAAGCCAAATACTTTTGCGGCGGACGGCTTCCACCGATTCAAAAAGCAACCGCCTGAAATTATCAACTTCCAAATCAAAAAAGAAAATGTACGCGCCCAATTCTGTACGCGCTGGGCGTGATTCAATTCTTACCATATTAATATTTCGCCGCGCAAATTCGCCCAAAACTTCATACAACGCGCCGGGCTTGGAGCCGTCAATTTGGCAGATGATTAAATTTTTATCGCCCATCATTTTGTAAACGTTGAAATTTTTGGGACGGCGGCGCACTTCCAAAAATCTTGTGCGATTTGAATTGTTATCTTGAATTTCTTTCGCCAAAATTTTTAAGCCGTTCAAAGTGCCGGCGCGTTCACTGCAAATTGCCGCGCAGCCTTCTGAAGTTTCAAAATTTGCAACCATTTCAGCCGCTCGCGCAGTGCTTGCAACGGGATTTATTTCGGCGTGCGGAAAATTTTTCTGAAGATAATTTCTGCATTGTGAAATTGGTTGAGCGTGCGAAAAAATTTTTTTGACTGCCGAAAGTTTGACGCCCTCCCGCGCCATTAAATGATTGTGCACAGGGTAAATCAATTCCCGCGTAACAATGAAAGAATCACTGTGCGCCAAAGTATCCAGCGTGATATTTATTGAGCCTTCAAGCGAATTTTCAACCGGTACAAATGCCGCGTCAACTTTGCCTTCTTCGACTGCGTTTAAAGTCTCAAAAATTTCTTTGAATATGACAAGTTCAAATTTTTTAGCTGAAAATTCATTGAGTTTGACAGCCGCCGCCTCTGAATGAGTGCCGCGCGGTCCCAAAATTCCCATTTTTTCCATAACAATTAAATCTCCAAGCAATAAAATTTCTAAATTTTAAGCATAGGTTATTTCGCCTGATGTAAAAAAATTTCCTGCTTAATTGAAAATAACGCGCCGTTTACTATTTTCCGTTGTTTGTTTGTAAATGGAAATTACTTGTGATAAAATATTTTTCATACAACCTTTGTAATTATTTTTATCTAGGAGGTGTACAAATTTTGAAAGTAGTAATTTTGGCGGGGGGATTGGGCACTCGTATAAGAGAAGAAACCGAATTTATCCCGAAGCCAATGATTGAAATTGGCGGCAAGCCTATTCTTTGGCACATTATGAAAACCTATCTCCATTGGGGGCACAGCGAATTTATAATTTGCGCCGGCTATAAACAGCACGTCATAAAAGATTTTTTTACAAATTACTTTTTGCACAACAGCGACGTAACATTTGATTTTTCAATGGACGGAAAAATTACAATCCACAAAAGTTATGCGGAACCTTGGAAAGTTACGGTTGTAAATACCGGCTACGAAACTTTGACCGGTGGGCGAATAAAAAAAATTCAGCCTTATATCAGCGGCGAAAATTTTTTACTTACTTACGGCGACGGCGTTTCAGATGTAAACGTTAATGACGTGATAAAATTTCATGAATCGCACGGCAAAATTTGCACAATTACCGCAGTTCAACCTGAAGGGCGTTTCGGTGCGATAAGTCTTGACGGCGATAAAGTTTTGTCTTTTCGTGAAAAATCTAAAACAGATGTTCCTTTTGTAAATGGTGGCTATATGGTAATGCGTCCTGAAATTTTTGATTATATCGAAGGCGACTTTATGCTTGAGCAAGAGCCTTTTGATAAAATCACTCAAGCCGATGAAATGAGAGTTTACAAATACAGCGGTTTTTGGCAATGTATGGATACAGTAAGAGATAAGCGAAAATTGGAATCCCTTTGGCAAACAAAATCCGCTCCGTGGAAATTGTGGGAAGATAAAATTTAGGAAAGCGAGCTGAAGTTAAATTGATACATGTTGCGTACAGACTTTGGGGCGGCGACGGCTTCTTTGCAAAAATGCTCGGTACGTCTATGCTTTCAATGTTTGAAAATACAAAAGAAAAAGTTACAGTTCACATAATGCACAACGACAGGCTTACACCCGATAACCGTGGAAAATTTTGCTACATTGCCGGGCAATACAATCAGCAGGTAGAATTTCACAATGTCGAAAAAATTTCCGGCGCAACACTTAGAAAATTTGACGCTGTACATCCTATTAAATCCGGAATAAATGCTTCGTGGTATCCCTTGATTGTTCACGAAGTTTTTCCCAATCTTGATAAACTTATTTTTCTTGGTGCAGATACAGTTTTTAATATCGATATTGAAGAACTTTGGCGTTATAATTTGGATGGTTTAGAATGTCCACTTGGTGCGGTATCAGAATACTTTGTTAAAGGTCCTCGTGAATTAAATCAAATCACTAAAGATGGGTACACTAAGCATGAAAATTATTTTAATGCTGATGTTTTGCTTATGCGCCCAGCTTTTTTCCGTGAAAATTTTGAACTTATACTAAATGCTTGTAAATGGATATATGATAAAGGGTATAATTTTCTCGAACAA
>JAFSZS010000060.1 GCA_017455645.1 Selenomonadaceae bacterium
CCAGAAAATTATTAATGATTCAACAAATTTTTCTATTTTGAGAAATTAATCTTATTGGTATTAACTTCTTCAGGCATTAAAACTGTACGAATCGGGAACGGAATATTGATATTTTCCTCACGATAACGCCGCGTAATTTCTTTAATAAACTCGTGCTTGATTTTAAGTTGTTTGGTGTAAACGCTGGCGTGCAGAACTGCCCAGAAAATTATTAATGATTCAACAAATTTTTCTATTTTGAGAAATTAATCTTATTGGTATTAACTTCTTCAGGCATTAAAACTGTACGAATCGGGAACGGAATATTAATATTTTCCTCACGATAACGCCGCGTAATTTCCTTAATAAATTCGTGCTTGATTTTAAGTTGTTTGGTATAAACGCTGGCGTGCAGAACTGCCCAGAAATTTATTGATGATTCGCCAAATTCTTGATAAAGTACAGCCGGATGAAGTTTACTTTCGGCGTCGTTGGGGTCGTATTCGTCGAAACGCCTTTGCACGTCTTTTGCAACTTCCAAAGTTACGCGCTCGACTAAATCTAAATCACTTTCGTAACCTACGCCTATTGGAATAACAATACCGACATCATCGCGCGGGCGTGAAAAGTTTGTGATAACCGCACCTGCAATATTTTTGTTTGGTATAACAATGGTACTGCCGTCCGCCGCGGGGGTTATCGTAGTGAAGCGAAGGCTGATATCTGTAACGCGCCCTTCTTCGCCGCTTGAAAGTTTTATAAAGTCATTAATTTTAACCTGTCTTGTCAAAATTATGTGCAAGCCGGAAAAAATATTTGCAACAGTTTCTTGAACACCGAAAGCAACCGCCATACCGCCAACACCCATTGCAGTAATAATTGGAGCTATTGAAATTCCAAATTCCTGCAAAATAATCAGCGCGGCAGAAGCATAAATTAAAGTTTTAAAAATTGTATGCAACAAACTTGAACTTGCAGTTTCGCCGCCGGACGCCTCAATTTTCCAGCTGATAAAACCTGACAAAGTTTTTTCAATAACGCGCGTCAAAGTTATCACTACAACTGCAAAAAGCAAGTATGAAAAAATTCTTACAAGCCCTTCAGGCAAATAACTTGACGTGTTGACGATCCAATATAAACCAATTATCAAGCACATTGAAATTGGCAAGCCCTGCAGTGCGTGAAAGAAAATATTTTTTACCCTTGACGCGTCGTCATTTTGTACGCGCTCTGCAAGCTTGTCCTGCAATTTGCCGTTCAAAAATATTCCAACTAACAGCGAAACTACCAAAATACAGACCGGCATTACCAATTTATCGGCAAGTGCCAGCCAATCCAAATTTTTAATGTACTCCAAAAAAAATTACTCCTTTCAGTTTGCCAAAATTTTTAGCGGACGTATTTTATCACAAAGTTGTATAATTAACAACACGAAAGGGGATTTTTTAAATGAATACATTAATCACGGGCGAAAGATTAAAATTGCGTCGCGCAGAAATGACAGATTTAAAATTTATTATGGAACTTCAATACAAGCCGGAAAATTTGAAATTTATTGTGCCGTTCAGTGAAAATTTTCATACAGAAATTATAAACTCGGACAACTCAAAAAATATGGATGTTATCATTGAAGAAATTGCAACGGGCGCGGCAGTCGGTTATTTTATGTTGTGCGAACTTGACGATATTGGCGTTGAGTGGCGACACGTTATCATTGACAAAAAAGGTATCGGTTACGGACGCGAGACGTTGAAACTTTTGATGAAGTGGAGCTTTCAAGTAAAAAAATTTCACCGCGGCTGGCTTGACTGTAAAACTTACAATGAACGCGCCCTGCACTTGTACGAAAGTTGCGGCTTGAAACGTGAAGGCTTAATTCGGGAATGTATTTTGGTTAATGGTGTTTATGAAGATTTAATTGTTTTGGGAATTTTAGACAGAGAATTTAGGGAATAGTGGAAATAAAAAGCCGCACCTTAAGCGCGGCGAGGCGGTTAAAATTTGACGCTTTTTTATTTTGAAATGACTGTAAAACCTACAATGAACGCGCCCTGCACTTATACGAAAGTTGCGGCTTGAAACGTGAAGGCTTAATTCGGGAATGTATTTTGGTTGACGGCGTCTATGAAGATTTAATTGTTTTGGGAATTTTGAATCGTGAATTTAAAGAATAGAAAAATTTATTGCACTAAAAAAGGCTAGGGGATTTTCCCTAACCTTTAATTTTTTTGCAGATTTAAAATTAAATTTCTTTAGCCAAAGCTTGCCCAACTTTTTCGCATTCAGCAATAGCATCTTCGTCGGGGGCATTTTCAGCAATTACAGTACCAACGATTTTGGCGCCGGCGTCTTTTGTGCGGTCTTTCCAAGTTTCCATCCACGCGCCGCCGCCCCAGCCGTAGGAGCCGAAAAGTACAACCGGAACGCCGTCAAGTTTTTCTACAGCGTCTGCAAAGAAGGGCTCAAATGAATCTTCTTCCAAAACTTCATCGCCCATTGCAGGGCAGCCGAAAGCAAAGCCGCCGTAATTCGCCATATCGTCAGCGTTAAAATCGTCCACTTGGAAAAGTTCAACTTCGCCGCCCGCCGCTTTTACGCCGTCAACAACTGCATTTGCCATTGATTCAGTATTTCCGGTTCCGCTCCAATATACGACCGCAATTTTACTCATATTAAAATCCCTCCAAATTAATTTGCCGCAATATTAGCACAGGGATTTAGCCGCGTCAAGTTATCTTAAATTTGCCTTGAAAAAACTTTCGATTTTGTCAAACGGAATTGCATTAAAATTATCGTACAAATCAATGTGATTTGCGCCGGGGATAATCAGCAATTCTTTGTTGCCTGCAACTGTATCTAAGCCGGAGCGTTTAACGCCTGTCATATTTTCAAAGGCAGTTTCAGAAAAATATCTGGAGTGCGCGTTTTCGCCGTGAATAATCAGTACGGGATTTTCAATTTCGCTAATGTATGAAAGTTGCGGCATATTCATAAAAGAAAGAGCAGTTGTAGCGTTCCAGCCCGCGTTTGAATTAAGCGAGCGTTTGTGATAACCGCGATCAGTTTTGTAATAGGTGTAATAATCTTTGACGAATTGCGGGAAATTGGACGGGTCTTCGACAACGCCGCCTGCGCGAGTGTATTTACCGGCTTTATAATCTGCAGTGCGTTGATTATTTGCGTTAATTCTGTTTTGCATACGTTCACGCTTTAAAGTTTCGGCGTCTTTGTCGTAGTCAAAATAGCCGTTTGCCATAACGCGGCTCATATCGTACATAGTAGTTGCAACGGTTGCTTTAATTCGAGTGTCAATCGCCGCCGCATTCAGAGCAATTCCGCCCCAGCCGCAAATTCCGATAATTCCGATTTTATTTTTGTCGACGTTATCTAAATTTGAAAGAAAATCAACCGCCGCACTGAAATCTTCGGTGTTAATATCAGGCGAGGCAACAAAACGCGGGTAGCCGCCACTTTCGCCGGTAAATGAAGGATCAAACGCAATGGTTAAAAAGCCGCGCTCTGCCATTTCTTGTGCGTACAAGCCGCTTGATTGTTCCTTGACTGCGCCGAAAGGTCCGCTTATTGCAAGCGCGGGAAGTTTGCCCGTGTAATTTTTCGGAGTGTACATATCAGCCGCCAAAGTTATACCGTAGCGATTAACGAAAGTAACTTTTTGATGGTTGACTTTATCGCTTTTCGGAAAAACTTTATCCCAATTTTTTTCGAGTTTTAATTTTTCAACTTGAATTGTGCTTGAAGATTCAGCCGTTGCATCTGCGGGAATTTTCGCCGCGTCAACTGTATTTGTCATTGTCATCATTGCCCCCAAACATATTGCTGTTGTTAAAATTTTTTTCAGTGATTTTTTCATTTCAACCGCCCCTTAAGCTTTTTAAAATTATTTTACAGGGTTTTAAATTTTTTCTCAAATATTTAAAATTTATTTTGGGAAATTACTTTTGACAATAAAAAAATCCCGCCGAATTTTTGACGGGATTAAAAATTTTTCAGTTCAAATTAAATGTTCAAAGATTTTACAAAATCAGCAACGGCGGCTTTATCTGCGCGACCTCTAAAAACTTTGCCTTCAATAAATTTTGCATTCGGCGCACTGCTTTTTAATTTGCTTACAGTTTCGCCAAAACCACTGCCGCCGGAAGTTGCAAATACAATAATTTTTTTGCCGGAAAAATCGTAGCTCTCAAGGAAATTGTTGATAATGTGCGGAGCCACATACCACCAAATTGGAAATCCCAAATAAATAACGTCATAATCTGCAACGGGCGCGTTTTTGTCCAAAAGTTCGGGGCGAGAATTTGAATCCGCCATTTCAACGCTGCTGCGCGAATTTTGGTTATTCCAATTTAAATCTTTGCCGGTGTAAGGAACTGCGGGCTTAATTTCGTAAACGTCCGCGCCTGCAACTTCAGCCAAAACATTTGCAAGTTTACGCGTGGAGCCGCTGGCCGAGAAAAACGCCACTAAACTTTTTTCCATAATTTTTACCTCCAATTAATTAAAAGCGTCGGGAATCCATTTGCCACTGATACCTTTCACGGCGTCTGCCGCGCTAATTTCGGCGTCGCCGTTGTCAATGTCAATCAGCTTGTATTTGTCATTGCCCATTTGCAATTCCTTCATGTAGGTAAGTTGGCGCAAGCCGTGTCTGCTTTCCATACGCTCAACCAAATCTTTTTTACTTTCAGCGGGCAGGGAATAAACTAAATCGACGCAAGCTTGATCCACTGCCAAAATATCAAGTGAAGCCAAAATACCAACGTCCGGCGTTACTACCGGTTGCGCCGCCGTGCCTTCGCAGTCGCAGGAAACGCTCATATTTCGCATAACATTTATATAGGCGATTTTATTTTTGAAATGTGAAATTGTAGCCTGCGTGGATTCTGTCATACGCTCCATAAATTCTTCTTCGGCAATATCCCATTTGCTGTTTCTGGAGTGAATCATTTTTTTACCGACTTTGCCGTCAGCGCAGCCGATACCGATATTTTTGTTGGAGCCGCCGAAGCCGCCTTGAGTGTGTCCTTTAAAGTGCGTCAAAGCTAAAAATGAATCGTAATTCAAAAGATTTTTGCCAACGGACATTTCTTTAAACCACTTGCCGCCGGGTACGGGTAAAAAAGTTGTGCCGTCTTCGTCCAAAATATCGACGGGGCAAAAAGTCCAGCCGTTGGTTTGTAAATTTTTACGGTGTCCTTCAGTTGTTTGGCGAACGCTTGTATAGTAGGTGTTAGTTTCAACAATTTTTGCGCCGGGAATTTTTTCATCAATTAAAGTTTTAACCCAAGGGCGCGGCAAAATATTTGGACCGTGCGGCTCGCCGGTATGAAGTTTGACTGCGATATTTCCGCTCAAAACTTCCTTGACTTTGTCGAAAATTTTCATTAAACCTGCCGCCGATAAATCCCGCGTAAAGTAGACAACAGATTCTGCGCCGGTACGTTCGCTGTAGGGAATGTACTTATCGCCGCCCGTTCCTGCAACAATTTTTGACATAATTTTTACCTCCTATTTAAGTTGATTAATAAAAAAGTTGGCAACTTTGTCAGCGGTTAATTTTTCATCTTGAGTAAAGCCGTGATCAAAGCCCTTTAAAAATTCAATTTGACTGCCGGGGTAAATTTCTTGATAACGCAAGCTGTAAGTGTACGGTACAACAATGTCTGCAAGCCCATGAATTATAAAAACAGGTCCTTCATATTGCGCGGCAGTTTCATAAATTGGTAAACTTTGCGCGGTTAAAATGTAATTGCGTCCGAGTCTTTTTGTACCGCGGTGATCCAAATCAACATATTCAGGAACATTTATTGAATCGTAATGCTCGGTAAAAATATTTCCGCGAATTGCATCGTCGCGCAGGACTGCCGCCGCCGCCATTAACGCAATAGCTTTTACATTTTCAGTACCGAGTTCACCGGCAACCATACTTGTAACAACGCCGCCCTGCGAATGTCCGGCGATTGAAACGCTTGTAACGCCGCGCATATCCCGCACATATTCATAAACGTGTTTGGCGTCTTCAATTTCGTTTAAAACCGTCATATCTTGAAAACGCCCTTCACTTTTGCCGTGCCCGTTGAAATCAAAACGAATTGACGCAATACCCGCCGCTTCCAAATCGTCCGCCAAATATTTTAAGAGTGGTTGTTCCTTTTGCGCCGTGAAGCCGTGACAGATTATAACCATTGGAAAACTTGATAAGCCGTCGGGCGTTTGAAGTACTGCCGCCAATTTGCCGTGGTCGCCGTCAATTTGAACGTTGCGGCTTTGTGCGGATACATTCGCCGGTAAAATTACCAGCACTGCAAGAATTAAAGCGAATAACAGTTTGAACATTGGAAACCCTCCCGTTTTTTAATCTACGGGAATATTAACATTTCAAGCAAAATCAAGCAAGCTGAAATTTTCCTGCAACAGCTTTTAAATAGCCCTGTCGCGCTGTGAGAGCC
Source organism: Selenomonadaceae bacterium (assembly GCA_017455645.1). Taxonomy (GTDB): domain Bacteria; phylum Bacillota; class Negativicutes; order Selenomonadales; family Selenomonadaceae; genus Quinella. The sequence goes on from JAFSZS010000060.1 coordinate 6,447, forward strand.
ACGCAGACGCGCCGATTGACACCGAGGGTACATTTATATTGCCCGCGTGAATTTAACCCCGATATTGCCCTTTCCAAGCGTTTCAGACAAATTTGCAGGATTTAAAATTTTGCCAAGGCGCGTGTAGCTGTAACCGCTTGAAAAATTTTGGTAGAAAAGTACAACGGTGTTTGAACTCCACAACATTAAATCGCCCGCGTGAATATTTCCAACGCGCGTATCATTGGACGGAAGATTTTTTCCGAGGCGGTAATATTTTTCGTTGCCGTTTAATTCTGTCATTGTAATTTCAAGCGGCAATTTTTCATAGAACGCTCGCGCAGATTGATTATCTTCCAAAACTGCGTCAAAAGTTTTCCCGCCGATTGTAATTTTAATTTGCATAGCTTGTACCTCCTGCGCGACGCCGAAAAAAATAATTGAAAAAATAAAAGCCGCGCCTAAAAATTTTCTCAACATAAAAATTACCTCCGTGTTGCCTGAAAAGATTTTAATTCGCCCAAATTTTTCTGTAAAACTGTTTGCTACAATTTTTGTTACAATTTTAAGTTAAAAAAAATCCCCCGCGCTTAGGAGCTGTTGGTAAAATTCATTAATTTTGATAGGTTTGAAAAATCAACTAGCGGTCAAGGATGACCGCCGCCCGCGCAAATCGCACGGATGCGATTTCAGCGGGCTGTTTCTTTCTTTGCCAAGCGTTTCTTTCTTTGCGCCAAAGAAAGAAATGCGTTTATAAAAATTAAAAAGAAATTACCGGCAACACCTTAGGGAGATTGTATTTTGTAGTGATTTTCAGCCATTCAAAAATTTAATCGTCCAATTTAATCAACAAAGAATCTTCTTCTTCGGCGTTAAGTTGGTCGCCGTGAATCATTTTTTCTGCAACTACCACAGCTTTTATAAATTTTTCAATGAAATTTGGGTCGTAAATAATTTTAAGGTCGTCAATCAAATTCTGCGCTTCAGTCAAAGATTTTTGGGAAATATTATTTTTGTATCGACAATCGCAGATTAACCCCAACGCCAAAAAGCAACGCCCAATTTCAATGTAAGTCATATTTTTTTGGCGAATAAGCGTACAAAGTTCAGATACAATTCTTTCACGAGTTACCGCGGCTTGAGTCGGCTTGCCGTCGCCTAACCTGAATGCAATTCCCAACGCGTGCGCCGTGTTTTGAATACCGCTCTTTCGCCCGTGTCGCGCAGGATCATAATCCCGCTTAAATTCGTTGTAAATCCAATCTACAGAAGTTTTTGTCATTGCGTGAGTATAAAGCAACGAAATTTGAAATTGCGTGTAATTGTGCAACCTTTTCAGCTGTTCCAAATCTAAAGTCGAGCCGCACATGTGCAAAGTATAAATCGATTGAATTTTTGTATTGACGCTGCGCCCGCCGAGCATAACGTAGGAAAAATTAATTTCGCGTTGCAGTTGACTCATACAGCAGTTGGCAAGGCGGCGTTTCTGTGTATCGTTCCAATAGATGCCAATTTTTCTGCCTATAATTACACAGTGCATTTTGAAATCTTCGTTGCTGGAATTTGCATTGAAAAAGTTAATCAGCGGTTCTGCAAAATCGCGCGGATTATTCGCCCTGCAAATATTTTGCTTAGCTTCTCTTATCAAGGTGGCGTATTTTTTGGCGTCAAAATCTCGGTGCTCTCTTTGTGCCTTTGCAAATTTTTTACAATGATTCAGCAAGTCATTTAACGCTTGTTGAGGATTGACACGAATACCGCCGAGGGGCGCAGGCGGAAATTTAGCGGTTGTTGCAGAAATATTTTCTGTACCGTCAGCATTTTGAGCAAGCGCAATTTCGGTTGTGCCTTCATCCAAAATATTTCTGCCTTCAGTATCCGCGCAAATGAACGCCCGCATTTTTATAATTCGTTGCTCATTCATTGCAACCACGAAAGAAATAAAATTGTCCTTGGTCGAAAAAGAATATTTTTCCGGAAAAACCATATTGCCCTTAGCAATTATCGAATAGCTGTTATCATTGTTACGGCGGGCGATTGGTATGCTGATTTTATTTGTAGCCTTAGGCAATTTGAAACCAATGAAAGTTTTTGACTCGTGCGGAAGACTTGTACCGGTTTTTATAATTTCTTCATAGTGGTTGCCTTGAGTAAGCAGGTACAAACTTTCGGGTAAAATCGTATCAAGCAATTTTATAACCGGCGGAATTTCTTTTGGCGCGTCAATTTTTGGAGCGGCGGCAGTCTTTGAAGTTTCGGCAGATTTTACAGCCGGCTTATTGTCAACTGCAACCCTGCCAATATATTTATGAAGATAATAATGATAAACCGCCGCGCCGCGTGCAACCGACAAATCAGGATCCAACGCTACAATAGGTTCAAAGCCGAAAAATTTTTTCAACCTGTCAACTACCATGTAAAACCTTGACATTCCGCCGTTCATAATTACCGCGTCAATTTTAAAATCTTCAGTGCCGAGCTTATCAGAGGCTTTTTTCAGTACGTCCAAAATTGGGAAAATAATATTTAAAGTGCCGTGATTTTCTGCAACGGCGTCAAGATTTTTGAAATCTTCAAACTTTAAATCATTGCCCATAAAGACGCTCCAAATTTCCTCAAGTTCTTGAGTTGTGAAAGTATCGTAATAGGCGTAACCTGTAGCACTGATATTGCCGCCGACGGGGTAATTATCTTCTTCATCGCCCCACGCGTCCGCCGCTTGACTGCCGCCGCCAAATTCTTCGCTGTGCTCCATGCTGACTTTAATTTTTAAATCTTCAGCTTGATTCAAAAGTTGCGGCATTATCGCTTTTTCTTCGCGCCGAATTTTTTGCACAACTTCAGGATTGTTGTTGTACTGTTTGACGTAACGAGCAAACATTTTTTGAGCAAGTGCAGAATCGAAATTATCACCGCCCAAAAGTGTATAGCGGTTAATTGCCAAAGGCTCCATTTTCAAAAGTTCCGGCGCGTCTTTCCTGCGCGAAATTTCATGTAAAGTAACATCAAGCGTACCGCCGCCCAAGTCGAAAACCATAACTTTTTTTGGCGTGCTTAAATCCAAAATTTCAGCCGAAATTTCGCCGTTGTTCGCCTGATTCATAAAATCATAAATTACGGCTTCCGGCTCCGGCAACAAAATTGGGCGAAAGGAACCGTCTGCATTTTGAATTTTTATTCCGGCTAATTTTGCCGCGTCCAATGTTGCCTGCCAACCAATATCAAAATTTGCGGGTACGGTTATTATTGCGTCGTTAATTTCTGTTTTGCGAAAAACTTTTGAGGCGTGCTTTAACATGTGCAGTAAAATTTGAGAGGAAATTTGCGCCGGCGTTTTGTCGGGGATATTTGGCGAAAGTCCCTGCGCGACGGGATTTCCCATTTGGCTTTTTATTGACTTTGCAACCAAATGAGGGCGCAATGAATATCTGCTCTTTGCAAAATTTCCAACTATTGGTCTGAAATTGTTATCTTCATCGTAATAAACGCAACTTGGAAGGGTACTTCCTTTTTGCATTGCAAGCCGCGCCACGCCGTCCGCGCCGCTGAACATGTCAACCGCTCTGTCAATATCAATTACCTTGCTTACGATATTTCCGTTCGGGCGAATAGTTATTGCCGCCAAAACTGAATTTGTTGTACCTAAATCTATTCCAATGCATAATTCGCTGTGTTCTTCGCCGTTTATCAACATATTTTAACCCCCTTTAATCTGTAGAATCGTTGCGCTCTTCCTTTAAGCGCGGGCGTGAAATTTGAATATCTTGACTTTTATAATACCAGCCGGGCGAAATAACTTTTACCGTTTTAATTTCGCTTGAATCGAGGAAGGGCGAGCCGCTGTATTCGCCGGAAATTTTTTCAATATCAGCCTTAGTCATTTGATGAACCGAGCCGAGCCGAATTATCGGGCTAATTTCATTATCACGCACAAAATTTTTCAAATTGTTAATCAGCGGGAATAAATCGCTAAGTTCAATCGGTACTTCAACGCCTTTTTTGCGCAGTTGCTGAATCCCGCCGTACGCACTTATTACCGCGTCCAAAATATTTCCGTACTTGTCAGAATTGAAATTTGAGAAAAATTCAGCCATTCTTTCCTGCAGTTGCGCCTCAAAATTTTCATTCAGATTTTTTATATCGGTTTCCTGCATTTGAAGGGTACTTCTCAACAATTCATTTTCCTGTTGTTTTTCGTCGTTATCCTGTATCTTCAAAATATGTTTAATCTGCTTGAACATAACTTGATAAACCGAATGGGCGCGACCGTTGCCGAATTCTTCAAGCGCGGCAATATCTTTGTAAATGTTGAGTTCGGGGTGTTTTGTAAAAAGCATAAAACAAAAAATTCTGCCGGTAAATTTTTCAAGTTCGGTTGCACGCCTGCTGAATCTTTTGGCGCGGGAGCTTTTATCAAATTTTTTCATAAGCTGAATATGCGCCGAGTCAAACGCTTCAATGTCATTTTTGTTTTTGTACAGAAGTAATTTAATGAAGGCGTCAACTTTTTCGCCGACCAATCCTATAAATTCGATACGCTCTTCACGCGTTTTAATTCCTTGAATATCGAATTTTTTAATAACGTCATCGGGCGTTAAATTGTAGCGGTAGGAGTGATTCATTTTTTCGGCGCAAGTTTTGGGCGTTATGTACTTATCGGCGCAAAACAATTCAAAAATTCTGTTTTCCTGCACAAAATCAACGGGGCTGCGATTCTGTGAATTGTCCGCCTTTTCCGTAATATTTTTGTGTACTGCTTCAATGAAATCTTTAATTGCGGGGTCTTTAATATCAAACCTTGAAATTTTTTTCGTTGCTGACCTGTCAACCATTGTTAATCCTCCTAAAAATTTAAAATTCAATCGGCGTGAAATCTTCCGGAAAAATAAAATTCGTGCGAGAATCCGGCGAAGTTATTAACGCCTGCTCAATCGTAAAATCTGAAAAATATTTTTTATCCGGCGGGCTGTGTACGACTATACAAGTTTTGGGATTTATTTTTTCCACAAATTCAACCGTGGCGTTAAAATCGTCGTGAAGTGAAAAATCGCAGGGAATAATTTCATAATTCCAAAAGTACGGCGGCGGCTTGAAAACTGACAGAATTACCCCCGGTTTTTCAGAAAAATAATCCAGCGGATGATCTTGCGCCTTCATTACCGGAATTTTTAATTGTTCAAATGAGTATATCAAATTCATAATCGGCTTATCAATAAATATTTCGACATTTGGCAAAAATTTATTTATCAATGTCAAAAGTTCAATCCCCTTGCTGATTTGTGAAATTCTGCAAAAAGCCGTTCGCCCCAAATACAGCGCGCTTTGTATCCTGCGAATAATTTTTGTAAGTGAACTGTCATTTGCGCGGTAATACGGGTGGCGGGCGTGCAAGCCGCAAATTATCAGCGTGTCAATTTTTTCTTTAGGCAAAATTACCGCCTCGACAAGTTGAGTTGCAAAAGTCGAATAATCGCCCGTGTACAATAAAGTTTTTCCGCCGTATTTGAAAAAAATCATCATTGCGCCGGGTATGTGTCCTGCGCGATAAAAACTTACCTCAACATTATTCAGCGGTATTTGCTGTGAAAAATCTACAGTTACAATTCTGTCCTGCGCGACGGCTGAAATTTTATTGCGCATTTGCAACTTTGTAATTTGCCAAGTTATGTCAGTCATATAGATATTGGCGTAACTGTTAAGCGATAAAAAATCCGGCAACGCCCCGACGTGATCCAAATGCCCGTGCGAAATGAAAACCTGCGATATTTGATTCAAATCCTGCAAATACGGCGTCTGCAAAAGTGCATTGAAAGGCGGCGAAAAATTTACCTCGTTTAATCGCCCGCTCCCGCAATCCAACAAAATATTTTGCCCGCCAATTTTCAAGTAGTAACAACTTGCGCCTACTTTGTTTGTGCCGCCCAATCCTACAAATATATTTCTGTCTTTAAATTTCATTCAAAAACTCCCTTCAAAAAATTTTCTGTCAAAATAATTTCAACATTTATTTTCTAATCTTATTATAACTTTGATTGAAACAAAAAAAAATTCGTCGCCGAAAAAATCAGCAACGAAAAATTCCAAAATTTAAGTTTAAGGCTTGCGCAGTGAAAAATTATCCCAAATTTCGCCGTTGACATTTTGACAGATTAAATTTACTGAATCTGCGCGAATATCCAAACAAATAAAACTTTCCGGCTCGTGAGTATAATTTTGGTCGCCGGCTCGCCCGCACAAAATATAAGTTGTACCGCGGGCTGATTTTTTTTGCTCAAAAATTTTTCCGGCGTTCCTGTACGTGTGCAAATGCCCGGTAAAAACTAAATCTATTTGCAATTCGTCAAAGAGCGGCAAAAAATATTCTTTCGCCTCGTCAACAAAATCATTCTGCGCACGATTGAAAATTGACTTGTGCATTAAAACAATTTTCCACGGGCGATTGACTTTAGCCGCGTCATTTTTCAACCAATATTTTTGCGCGTCTTGCATTCCTGCATTAAATTTCTCAATCTCAAAAAATTGCGTGTTCAAAATAAAAAAGTGCGCCGCGCCATAATCGAAAGAATAAAAGTACCCGCCGAAATTTTTTATACCGTTGGGCGGCAGTTTGAAATTGTGCAGATAACCCGTCGGCAAACAGTCCAGCCAATATGAATCGTAACATTCATGGTTGCCAATTACCGGCGCAAAAATTCTTTCCTGCAACAAAATATTCGCCGCGTTGTACCATTTGCGCCACTGTTTAAAATCTTGCCCGTTGTCTACCAAATCGCCGTTCACTACAAAAATTTCTGCGTCGGGAAAATTTTGCGCGGCAACTGTCGCCGTCCTCTGCCAAATTCGGTAGTCGATACATTGCGAATCACTGAACAACAACATTTGAAAATTTCTATCGCCCGCCGTGCGTAAATTCTGCCACGCCGTCGCGCAGTTGTCAGAAATTATTCTAAATTGGTACAAACTTTCCGGCTTAAGATTTTCCAACTTGCAGCTGTAAATAAAATTTCCCTCAAAAAAATCTGTAACAACTTCGCCAAAATTCGCCGCGTCTTCGCCGATTAATTTATATTCAAGTTTGACGTTGGAAATTTCGGCGTCGGAGTTCCACATTACAACGCGTGAAGTTTTAGAATCTGCAGTAACAATTTGGCGCAAAAATTTAACCGCAAGTAACGGCTCGTAACCGTCCCGCGGCTGATGATTTTCTTGATTTTTAAAAAACTTGGATAAAAATTTTTCAAACATTAGCGAATATGTTTCCTTTCGTAATACAGCGCGCCCACAATTAAAATTATCGCCAAAATTATAACAATGATTATTCGCGTCGGGTCTTCCTGCTGTACAATCGTATCATGCCCGATTATCGCTTCAATTCCTGTGGAGGGAAATTTTCCTACAAACGCCGATAAAGCATAATCGCGCAGACTTAACGAACTCAACGCGCCCACTGCATTTAAAACGCCGCTCGGAATGTAGGGAACCATTCGCGCTATCAGCATTACAACGAATCCTTTTTTGGAGCTGTACTTGTCAACCGAACTTAAAATTTTGCTTTTCTTGATTAATTTTTTTGCACTGTCACGAAAGAAAAATCTTAGCAACAAAAAGCTGATTGTAACGCCGACAGTTTCAGCCGCAACCGAAATTACAATTCCCCAAAAAATTCCAAATATCAGCGTGTTAGCCGTTGAAAAAATAATTGCCGGCGGAAATCCCAGCGCGTTTACAAAGAGTGTTAGCAGAAAACTGAAGACAACAGCCAATTCGCCGTAACTTTTGATATATTCTGCCGTGTCTTTAATATCGCCGTTTTTCAGCAACTCAAAAATTTCCGGCAAAAATTCCGGTGCGATTAAGTGTATCACGACGAACAGCAAGACGATTAAAAGCGCGGCTACAATTTTGACTGTTTTCAATTAATTTCCTCCCATAAAAAAAAACTTGCTTTACTTTACAGCAAGTTTATAACTTTCGTCAAGAAGGCGGCAAACTTCCTCAAGCGGCACAGAATTATCAAGGCGAATTGTCAGCCACGATTTTTTATTCATGTGCCACGCGGGAAAAAATTTTTCGTTGTCAACAAGTTTTAAAGCATCGCCGCGCAAATTTACCACGTCAACAATTTTTTCTGAATCCAGCTTTAATTTTTTTTCTGAAAGTGTATTCAGCAAGCCGTACCATTTTTTAGAATCTTTGCGCCGCCAAATTGCAGTTGTAGGATAATTTTCCCATAAAAATTCCAACTCATCGCCGTAAGTTGTGCGCACGTACCGAATTAATTTCTGCGTCATTTCGCCGCCAAAAATATTTGAATCGCAACAACTTTCAACAAAATCTGCCAAAACTTTTTCATATTCCGCGCGGACGTTGCCTACGTATTCGCCGACAGAATTTTCTACCAAGTGCAAAATATATTCTTCGCCGGAAAAATTATCCTCAAGCTTAGTAAAAATTCTGCCGTCCTGCGCGACGGTAATTATAAGTTTGAATTGGTTATCGCAAATATTTTTTTTGTACAAGCCGTCAACGAAACCGAAAATTTTAAGTTTGTCAAAGTTGACGACTTTATTTTTTAATTTGATTTCCATTTAAAAACTTCCGCCTGCTCCACCGCCGCCGCCTGAATGACCACCACCGCCGCCGGAATGTCCCATTGACTGCCCGCCGCTCGGCTTGGCTCTGCGCTCCACATTTGTAAAAAGGTAAATATCCTTGTTCTTTATAAATTTGACAGTCTCGCGTTTCAAATAATCTGTTGCTTTAACTTCGTGATGAACATTTGACATTGTACCCATAAGCCACGAACGCACCATAATTCCAAAAAAAATTCCGCCAATAACAGCAACCATTGCCGCAATAGGATTGAAGCCAAAGCCGACGCTTGAATCGTAAGCCTCGTCGTTTTGTTCGTAGTACGACAAAGATTTATCTACCGCGTCAACGTAACTGCTGCACGCGCCGTAATAATCGCCGTCGCGCAGATTCGGCAGTAAATAATTTCCAATGTCATTTTCGCTAACCAAATTATTCATTTTTGAATCAGTGGCAACGTACCAACTGCGGCTGTCCATTACAACCAAAAAAATTATCCCGCCGTTTTGCCCGTCGCCGTAATTCTGATTGAGTAATTCACGCGCGGCAGTTGCAATATCACGATTGCCGATTGATTTTAAAAATTCCACGCCGATTTTGACGCCGTGCTTTTGCTCGACAGATTTTATTTGATTGGTAAGGGCTTGAATTTCGCTTTTTGAAAGAGTTTGTGAATTGTCGAAAACTGCCGCGTCCAACATTTTGTCTTCAAGATTTAAAGCCTTTGTATCAGGCTGTTCTACCGGCGTTGAGGCTAAAATTTCGCCCATAACTGCAAACATTTCCAAATTTGGATCAAGAACGCCGCTTGAATCGTAAACCGCGCCGTTTAGCTCGTAGTACGTCAAATAATCGTCTACCGCTTCAACGTAATTGTTGCACGCGCCGTAATAATCGCCGTCGCGCAGATTTGGCAGTAAATAATTTCCAACTTCATTTGCACTAACCAAATTATTCATTTTTGAATCAGTGGCAACGTACCATTGGCGGCTGTCCATTACAACCAAAAAAATTATCCCGCCGTTTTGCCCGTCGCCGTAATTCTGATTGAGTAATTCATGCGCCGCGCTTGCAATATTAAGGTTGCCGATTGATTTAACAAATTCCACGCCAACTCTTACGCCGTGTTTTTGCTCGACAGATTTTATTTGATTGTTAAGGGATTGAATTTCACTTTCTGAAAGAGTTTGCGAATTGTCGAAAACTGCAGATTCAAATGTTCCGCCCTCAAGATTAAAAAAACTTATGTCAAGCGGATTCTCCGGCATTGTGGCGAAAGTTACGCTAAAACTCATTGCAAAAAAAATTAAAACCGTCGCGCAGATTTTTTTAATCATAACTTCACCGCCTTACATACACGCACTAGCCAAAAGATAAATTACCGGCATTGAAAGAAGCGCGGCAATAGCGGGATATTTAAAAGCCTTGCCGCTGTCATAGGGTAAACTGCCGACAACTTTGCCGGTTTGCCCGTTCATCATAAAAGTATACGGCTTGTCTTGGTAGCGCGTGGTTAAAATCCAGACAGGTACAAGCGCGTAAATTACTTTTCCAACATCTTTGACAACGGCGGCTTTTACCATTTCGACAGAATTAAAATCTTTAACCGAACTTGTCAAAACGTCTATTGCAGAATTTTCAACGCGCTTATCTGCACGCGGGGCGCATTCTTCGGCTTTTACGTCGTACTTATCGGCAAGATAACCCGTCAAATACGCCGTGCTGAAAGGAACAAGTTCAGCGTAATTAAACGGCTCGATACTTTCCATATACATATCGTCCATTTTTTTGGAACCGTCGGCGGGAATTTTTTCAAATTTCATTCTTGCCGCGCGTTGGCAGTTGTACATTTTAGTTTCGGTAACAATCATATTCCCCGAATCATAGCGGCGAACTTTTTTGGCGCGAAATTCTGCCTGCGCGTTAATTTGAGAATCGAAAAGCCAAAAAGGCACGTACATTGGCTGAATTGCCTCAACTCTGTTATTTGCAGTGAAATTGTCCGGCAAAAGATAATGACCTTTATAAAAATTTTTCAACGCGGCTATAGCGTCAGCCTTAGTTTTTTTGAAAGGTATGACATAATCCGGTTTAAGCTTGCCGTCGAAACGTTTTGGAATCATTGTGGGGTTTCCGCAATAAACGCACTCGGTAGCCATTGTATTTTCGTCACAAACCAATTCTGCGCCGCAACTGGAACAAGTAAAAGCGTGCAAATTTGAAATTTCTGCAGGCGTCCAATTTTCGCCCGCGCCCGCAATATCCCATTGCGATTGTTGAGCCTCGGCGGTTGCTGCTGCCATTTCATTTTGCGCTTGAAACATTTCCTCAATAGCGGCAACTTCAAATTCTGTATTGCAATATTCGCAGGTTACAGTTTTTTTGCCCGGCTGAAAACTTAACGGCGCGCCGCAATTTGGGCACTTGTAACTAACTGACGTGTTAGCCATTAAATCACCTTCAAATTAAAAAATTACGAATTGCCACGGCAATTTCATAGGCAAGAGGAACGGGTACGGCGTTACCAATCATTTTGTAGGCGGCGTCAACTTTTTTGTAAACAAATTTAAAATCGTCCAAAAAACCTTGAAGACGCGCAATTTCTCTGACAGTCATTCGCCTGTACAAATTTTCTTTGCCTTGTACAAATTGAAAATTATCTTTGCCGCAAAAAATCATTTTGGGGGCTTGGGGATGAAGTTGACAATGACGCCCCGAAGCTTGCACTGTAAAAGCTTGTTCGTCCCAATTTTTGACGCGGTTGCGGCTCATAAAAATTTTTGAGAAATTGCCTGTAAAAAATTCGTTGTTGTTTTCGGCTTGTTCGTTATGAAAATTTCCGACGGCGGCGGGAATTGCCGAAAATTGTAAATCCCAAATGACATCGCGCAGGGTTAATTTTTTTGAATCGTTGAAAGTTGAGCCTGTTGGAAATTTGAAATTAATATTTAAATCATTTCTGAAGCCGATAAAAAAAATTCTTTTGCGCTCCTGCGCGACGCCGTAATTTTTGGCATTTACAAGATTGATTGAAACATTGTAGCCGCAATTTTTGAAAGTTTCAATAAAAAAATTTACCGCGTCCGAATGGCGATTTGCAAGCATACCGCTGACATTTTCGGCAAGAAAAAATTTTGGCTGTTTGGCTTGTAAAATTCTGATATAGTCAAGAAAAAGTTTGCCGCGGGAATCATCAAAGCCGCGTTGTGCGCCCGCCTCCGACCAAGATTGACACGGCGGACCGCCAATAATCCCGTCAATATCATTTGGGAAAAAATCTGCCGCCAAATTTCTAATGTCTTCAGTTACAAGTTGAGTTTTAGGGTGGTTAATTTTAAAAGTTTGCCAAATTGCAGAATCAAATTCATTGGCAACGGGAATTTCAAAGCCGGCGCGTTCAAATCCCAAATCAAGCCCGCCGCAACCGCTGAACAAACTTAGCAATTTCACAAAAACACCTCAAATTTCGTAACAGATTAATTTTGCATTGTTAAGTTTTGCGGGATTATCGGGATTTTTAATTTTGACATCTAGAATTTTCAGCGCGGGAAATTTTTTTTGAAGTTCAAAAAGTTTTTGGCGATTCTCAAAAGAATTCCATTTATCAAGATTTATCACGCACATAAAATTAAAATCTGCGCGAAAGTTTCTTTGATAAATGTAACTGAAAACTTTCCACGGGTTTTCAATGTGCCACATTCCGCGAATCCTCAAATAAGTGATACCGAGCGGGTCTACGCGATTAACCCTGCCGAATTCCCGAGTTTGTGCAAATTCAACACCGGAAATTTCTTCAACGCCGGATTTTATTTTTTGCCGAATTTTATTGTAGCATTCGTCAGCCGCGCAATAATCCCGCCCGTAAATCATACACAAGCTCTTAATTTTCATTTCGTGAACAACACCAACAACGTAAATTAAATCTTTTTCACTCCAAATTTCGGCGTTACGGCAAGCATTGGAAATCATAGGATTTTCTGCTGATAAAATTTGTTTAGGGTAGCTGCTGTTTAGTGCAAGCGCAGCGTCGTTTGTTTGAATTTTTTTGACTTCAATAGCATCGCCGTTTTTAATCATAATGTCAGGCGGGTTGGCGTCATTGCCAAGATATGAAAAAATTTCGCTCCAAATTTCTAAGCGTTCACTTTCCAAACAATCAAAAGTATCTGCAAAAAGATTTTTCACATAATCTTCAAGCGCGTAACCAACTTCATTAATTCGATTTTTGCTGACGTGAAAATTTGACAGATTGAAATTATTTCTTTGAATCAGGGTAGTAATGGCGTCAAGAATATTTTTCACAGCTTAATCTCCTGATTTCTGCATTCAGCTGGTTTAATTACAGCTTTTTCGTTAAGAGTTTTACTAAACTCGCAAACTGCAGTTACACTTTGCACCCACGTTTTTTGGTTGTCTGTTTCAAGTTCAAGGTATACTGTGTCAAAAGAATTAAAATCTTTGAGTAATTCGTTTTTCTCTTTAGTGTTCGTGGGGTTTAAAGTATCATTCAGCCACATTAAATATTCCGGAGTAGTTTTAATACTTTGGCAAAGGCTATTATCTTTGTCAGC
>JAFSZS010000061.1 GCA_017455645.1 Selenomonadaceae bacterium
CGGCGGGCTTTTTTTATTAGAATCAGATTAAATTTTTTTTAAATCTTGCCAAAAAAAATCTTGTGCTATAATAACGGCAGAGTTCGGGGTTTAGCGCAGTTTGGCTAGCGCGTCTGATTTGGGATCAGAAGGTCGTGAGTTCAAATCTCACAACTCCGACCATTTTTTTTACCAAAAAATAATTTTAAGGGGGTTGGTTGTTATGCGAAAACTTTTTTTAACAATGCTTGCAGTTTTATTTGCAGTAGCACAATTTGCCGTTGTATCTGCCGCTCCGAGTTTAAGTTATCGCGCCTACGTTGAAGATAACGGCTGGTTACGTGACGTTTCTGACGGCGATACAGCAGGTACTACCGGAAGGGGCAAACGCCTTGAAGCCCTTGTGATTAATTTAAGCGGCGTTCAGTATTGCGCACATGTTCAAAGCATAGGTTGGCAAAATTGGAAAAGTTCCGGCGATGTTGCAGGTACAATGGGCAGAAGTTTAAGAATGGAAGCCATCCAAATTAAATTAACCGGCAGTAACGCCAAAAAATATGACATTTATTATCGAGTTCACGTAAGCGGAATCGGCTGGATGTCTTGGGTAAAAAATGGAGCCACTGCAGGAACTACCGGCGAAAGTAAATCAATTGAAGCTATTCAAATTCAACTTAGAAACAAAAACAGCAGCTCCTCTTCTCGCAATGACAATTACAACAATCGCCGCGGTTCCAGATATGATGACGACGAAGACAATTACAACAATCGCCGCCGTTCAAGATACGATGACGACGACGATTATTATGACAATCGCCGCCGCGGCTCAAATTACGACAATGAAAATTACGGAACAAGTAGAGGCAAATATCGCTATTAAAATTTAATCAAAAAAAAAGCGGGTGAAGGCTAAAATCTCCGCCCGCTTTTTTTATGCAAAAAATTTTTTAGTCCAGTTCAGAAATTGCATTTTCGCCAAACATTTTTCTAATCGTATCTTTTGCGCGTTTTTTAACATCCTCTGTAACGTACATATGAGCCGCCGCCATAGCCAATGAAAATTACGGTACAAGCAGAGGCAAATATCGCTATTAAAATTTAATCAAAAAAAACGGGTAAGGCTAAAACCTCCGCCCGCTTTTTTTATGCAAAAATTTTTTAATCCAGTTCAGAAATTGCACTTTCGCCAAACATTTTTCTAATCGTATCTTTTGCGCGTTGTTTAACGTCCTCTGTAATGTACATATGAGCCGCCGCCATAGCCAATGCAATAACCGCGGCGTCATCGCCGAAACCAACTACCGGCATTAAATCCGGAATTAAATCAACCGGCGAAATAAAATATCCAAGTGGGGCAATAATCGCCGCACGAATTTTCATTGGAACATTTGGATTTTTCGCAACGTAAAAAAGTTGCAACGCCTTATAAATTACACTCAACCCGGCTTTTTTTACACTGCCCGTGATTTTGTCAAAAAGCCCTTGTTCAGAATATTTATCCGCGTATTTACCAACATTATATTTTTTGTATCGTTCATCATATTCCATATCAATTGTACTGTTTTTATCACTCAAAATTTCCACCTCCAAATAAAAAATATCTATAAAATTTTCGACATTTTTTACAAAGCCGTTAAGTTTTTTTTACAAAAAAAGTACTTGCACAAAAATTTTAATATGCTATAATCTCAATTCGGTTAGTTTAAAAAACTTCCCTGCGCGGAGAGAAACCGCGCCAAAGTCCAAAGAGGAGGTGTATTTTGTGAGAAAGTACGAAATAGTTTTTATCGTGAAATCGCTTGAGGAAGAAGCAACAAACGCAGTTATCGAAAAGTTTTCAAAACTCATAGCGGCTAACGGCGGTACAATCGACAAAGAAGATCGTTGGGGCAAACGTCGCCTTGCGTACGAAATCAAAAAAGAAGTCGAAGGCTTTTACGTAATTTTTTATGTAACTTGCCCGCCGGCTTGCGTTGACGAATGCGACCGCGTTATGAAAATCACTGACGAAATTCTTAAACATATGATTGTACGCGCTGACGACAAAGAGGATTAATCATGAACAAAGTTATCTTAAGCGGCAATTTAGCACGTGACCCCGAAGTTCGTTATTCTCAATCCGGCACTGCTTATGCAAAATCTGCAATAGCTGTAAATCGCCCGTTTTCTTCAAAAAGTAATGAAGGGCAAACAACGGTTGATTTTTTTAATTTTACAGTTTTTGGTAAGCAAGCCGAATTTTGCGGACGCTATATGAAAAAAGGCTCTTCTGTCATTATTGAAGGGCGTATCGAAAATGACAACTACGAAGACAAAAACGGTGTCAAGCGTTATGCAGTAAATATCATGGTCGAACACATCGAATTTGCCGGCAAAAAATCTTCCGGCGATAATTCCGGCGGCAATTACAATAATTCCAATGAAGAAAATAATTCCGGCGGCAATTACGATGGCGGCGATGATGATGTTGACGTTCCATTTTGATTAACAGGAGAAAAAATTATGCGTAGAGAAAGAGGCAGACGCCCGCGCAGGAAAGTTTGTACTTTTTGCGTGGATAAAATCGAACAAATAGATTATAAAGACGCGGCAAAATTGCGCCGTTTCATTACCGAGCGTGGAAAAATCTTACCGCGCCGTATCAGCGGCAACTGCGCCAAGCATCAGCGTCAAGTTACACTTGCCATTAAACGCGCCCGTAACATTGCGCTTTTGCCTTTCACTGCTGAATAAGAATTAAGGATTAAGGGCTAAGGATTAGGGATTTTTTCTAGTCTTAGGCTCTTTTTTGTTGGAAATTTTTATGAGTAACAGAAAATTTTTTCCGGCGATAATTTTTACAATCTGCGCGACGGTTGCATTTTTGTATTGGCAGTTAATTTACATTCCGATTCAAGCCGAAATTTCCAATTTGAACGCAGAAACAAAAAAATTTCAAGCCGCCGAAAAAGAACTTAAAACTTTGCAAACACGTTACAAAAATTTTGAAGACGTGGTAGACTCAACCGCCGAAAGTTTATCCCTCGCGCAGGAACTTTTACCGGCTGAAATGAACGACGAAAAATTTATCGCCGCGCTTTACACTTTGGCTGAAAACAAAAAAATCTTGATAAATTCCGTGCAAGTCGGCGAAATTTCAGAAAAAAATTCTGTACAGCGTCAATCAATAAAAATCCGCCTCGACGCTGATTATATTTCACTGCTGAATTTTATCAGGGAAATTTTGGACGGCGAAAGGCTTGCAAGTTTGGAAAATTTTTCACTTACCGGCAACGGCGAAAGTAATATTCTGGACTGCGAATTGGAATTTGTAATTTTTGCAGCCAACGCAATTTTTGACTTTCAATGACGAATTTTTAATTTTTGCGGAAAATGAAAAAATTTAACTTGCAATTTTTTTTTGATTATGATACATTATTAGAGGTTTTTAAACGTGTTTTTTTTAAGGAGGTTTTTCTCTAATGGCAGTAAGTTTAGCAAAAGGACAGAAAGTTGACTTGACAAAAACCAATCCCGGCTTGAAAGAAGTTTTGATTGGTCTTGGTTGGGACACAAACAAATATGACGGCGGCAAAGATTTTGACTTGGATGCATCAGTTTTTATGCTCGGCGCAAATGGCAAAGTTCGCAGCGACGCAGATTTTGTTTTCTACGGCAATTTGAAACACGAAAGCGGCTCTGTTGAACATTTGGGCGACAACCTTACCGGACAAGGCGAAGGCGACGACGAAGAAATTAAAGTTTTCCTTGATAAAGTTCCGGCTGACATTGAAAAAATCGATTTCACAGTTACAATCTATGAAGCTGAACAACGCAAACAAAATTTCGGTCAAGTCGAAAATGCTTTTATTCGTGTAATGAACGCGGCGAACGGCGAAGAATTAATTCGTTACGATTTGGGCGAAGATTTTTCGATTGAAACTGCTGTAGTTGTCGGCGAACTTTACCGCAACAAAGGCGAATGGAAATTTAACGCGATAGGCAGCGGCTTTGAAGGCGGACTTGCTTCACTCGGTCGCAATTTCGGCGTTAATGTTTAATTTATATTTTTAAGCAAATTTTTTCACGGGGAGTAGGGACTGAAATTCCCTGCTCCATTTTTTTTAGAAAGGAAAATTCAAAATGTCAGTAAATCTTCAAAAGGGACAAAAAGTTAATCTTACAAAATCAGACGGTTCAAAACTTACAAAGTTAATGGTAGGGCTCGGCTGGGATGCCATTGAGCCGGAAGAAAAAGGCGGCTTCTTCAGCAAAATTTTCGGCGGCGGCAAAAAAGACTTTGACTGCGACGCGTCAGTTTTCGTTTGTCAAGACGGCAGAATTAAAGGCGTTGATGACATTGTTTATTTTGGAAATTTGGAACATAAAAGCGGCGCGGTTAAACATATGGGCGACAACCTTACCGGCGAAGGCGAAGGCGACGATGAACAGATTTTTGTTGACTTGAATAAAATCCCCGCCAATTATGACAAATTAATTTTCGTTGTGAATATTTACAAGGCTGTTGACCGTAAACAAAATTTCGGTATGATTAAAAACGCTTTTATCAGAATCATTGACAACGATACAGACGAGGAACTTTGCCGTTACAATTTAAGCGGCGGCGATTATGACGGTATGCTTGCAATGGTTGTCGGCGAAGTCTACAGACGCGGCGCAGATTGGAAATTTAATGCTATAGGCAACGGTACAAAAGACCCCGGCTTGCAGGAACTTAGCAGACGTTTTGCGTAAATTCCAACTCATAGAAAAATTACCAACATTTGATAAATAAAAAAATGGGCGTCCACGGATGGACGCCCGCCGCGCCTAACGACGTGATGTCGTTATGTGCGGCTGTTTCTTTCTTTGGTACTTTATTTCTTTGCGCCAAAGAAAGAAAGTACATTTAAAACATAAAATGAAAAATTTTATAAGGGGGAAATTTTTAATTGAAGATAACAGGCTTAACCGACGCGCAAGTTCAGGCGAATAAAGCCCAATACGGCGATAACTCCATTACTGAACAGGCGCGCGAAGGTTTTTGGGATAAACTGAAAGGCAATTTCGACGACCCAATTATAAAAATTTTAATATTCGCCTTGTGCTTGAATGTTTTCTTTGCATTTATGGGCAAATCTGAATGGTATGAATCAGTTGGTATTGCAATGGCGGTACTTTTGGCAACTTTTGTATCAACTTTTTCAGAATTTAAAAACGAAAGTGCATTCCAAAAATTGCAGGGCGAAGCGTCAATGATAAAATGTAAAGTTTATCGTAACGGCGCGGTTGTCGAAATTCCAATCAACGATATTACAATGGGCGACTGCGTACTTTTGCAGAGCGGCGATAAAATTCCGGCTGACGGCGTAATTATTGACGGCTCAATTACAGTTGACCAAAGTATTTTGAACGGCGAGGCGAAGGAAGAAACTAAAACTCCTGCGCCAAACGCTCAAGTTGATGAAGAATCTGCAAAAAGTGAAGATTTATTAAATCCGCACAAAGTTTTTCGTGGCGCGGTAGTTGCGGGCGGTAATGCCGTAATGCGTACTGTAACTTTGGGCGATAAAACTTTTTACGGCAAAATTGCTGAAGAATTGCAAGTTGACGAAGATAGAGACACGCCACTTAAATTAAAACTTGGCGATCTTGCCGAACAAATTTCAAAGTTTGGTTACATTGGCGGCGTACTTATTGCGGTTGCCTTTATGTTTCAAAGAATTGTCATTCACAACAATTTTGACGGCGCGTTAATTGCGGCGTACTGTTCAGATTGGATGAATGTTGTTAATAGTTTGGTTGAGGCGGTTATGCTTGCCGTTATAATTATTGTTATGGCAGTTCCTGAAGGCTTGCCGCTGATGATTGCGATTGTTTCGGCGCAAAATATGGGCAAAATGCTCAAAGATAATGTTTTGGTTAGAAAAATTTCCGGTATTGAAACGGCGGGCAGTTTGAATTTACTTTTCAGCGATAAAACCGGCACAATTACCAAAGGACAACTTGAGGCAGTCAGTTTTCTTGACGGCACGGCGAACAGTTTTAAATCCTATTCAGATATTCCCAAAAAACTTGCAGAGTTAATTTCGCTTTCTGTTCGTTACAATACGGCGGCGGTTGTCAATGGCGATAAAGCAGTTGGCGGCAACGCTACTGAACGCGCTTTACTTGGTTTTGTACTTGGCAAAGACGGCGGCGAATTAAATATTAAAATTGGTGATACAGTTCCTTTCAACAGTAAAAATAAATATTCGTTGGCTGAAGTTACGGGAGCTTACAATTTGACGCTTGCCAAAGGTGCGCCTGAACGACTTTTAGACCGTTGCAGTTATTATTACGACGGCAACGGCAACAAGCAACCTTTAAGCGGCGTTGACCACATTAACGCGGAAATTGATAAACTTGCTGAACGCGCTATTCGTGTTTTGGCGTTGGCAACTTACGAAGGCAAGGCTGAAAATGGCGAACTTCCTGAAAAAGGTTTAATCTTTGTAGGCGCAGTTGGTATTCGTGACGAAGTCCGCGCAGAATCTCCCGCCGCTCTCAAGCAGGTTAGAGAAGCAGGCGTTCAAGTCATTATGATAACCGGCGACAGAAAAGAAACTGCAATGGCAATTTCTAAAGAGGCAGGACTGCTTACAAGCGATGATGAAGTTGTTTTGACTTCGCCGGAACTTAACGCAATGAGTGATGACGAAGTTAAAAAAATCTTGCCGAAAATTAGAGTTATTGCCCGCGCTTTGCCAACTGATAAAAGCCGTTTGGTAAGAATCGCGCAGGAATTAAATTTGGTTGTCGGTATGACAGGCGACGGCGTCAACGATTCGCCCGCACTCAAAAAAGCGGACGTTGGATTTGCAATGGGTGACGGTACGGAAGTTGCCAAAGAGGCTAGCGAAATTGTTATTTTGGACAATAATTTCAGCTCCATTGGCAAGGCAATTCTGTACGGGCGCACGATTTTTAACAGTATCAGAAAATTTATTATCTTCCAGCTTACAATTAACGTCAGCGCGGTTTTAATTTCATTCGTTTGCCCGCTGATTGGTATGGAAAATCCTTTGACAATTACGCAAATTTTGTGGGTTAATCTTGTAATGGATACATTGGCGGCGTTGGCGTTTGGCGGCGAACCTGCACTTGACAGATATATGGAGGAAGAACCGAAAAAGCGCGACGAAAAAATTATCAATCGTTATATGTATTCAGAAATTGGCGTTGGCTCGGTATGGTGTTTTGCAATGGGCTTAGTCTTCCTGCTTACGGAATTTTCACACCAACATTTCAGAGTTGGCGAAGACGATGCAAATATGTATTTAATGACAGGTTACTTTGCATTCTTTATCTTTATGGCAGTTTTCAACGCCTTCAATGCGCGTACCGAAAAAATGAATTTGTTTGACAATATCGGCGGCAATACCGGCTTTTTGGAAGTTATGGGCTTGATTGTCGTTGTACAAATTGGTATGACGTATTTGGGCGGCGTAATTCTGCGCTGTTTCGGCTTAACTGCAAATGAATGGGTTTTTGTACTTGCAATGGCGTTTACAATTATTCCTATTGATTTAATCAGAAAAGCAGTTGTCGGCGGCTCCACGGCTAAATAAGGGAATAGGGAGTAGGGAATAGGGAGTAGTGGGTAGGGATTTAAAATCTACAGCCTAAAACCTAAAAAGGAATAAGAGTAAAATAAATTTTGTAAGCGGCAGGTAAAGCCGTTTTTTTTTAGAAATTAACACGGCGGAAAATTGCGCTGTAGTCGATTCAGGCGGCTTGAAAATTTTTTTGATATAAAAGTACCAACGAGACCGGAGAACCGCCTTCACGGGCTTTTAAACGCAAATACGGGCGTATTTTTGACGTGGTATTGTTTTTTAGAAATTGACACGGCGTAAAATTGCGCTGTAATCGATTCAGGCGGCTTAAAATTTTTTTTGATATAAAAGTACCAACGAGGCAGTAAAACCGCTGTCAAGGGCTTTTAAACGCAAATACGGGCGTGTTTTGACGCGGTACTAAAATTTTCAGAAATAAATTTTTTAAACGGCAGGTAAAGCCGCTTTTTTTTTGAATTAACAAATTAAAAATTGGAGGTGTAAAAATGGGACTCAAAAATAAAGTTGTAATTTCTGTAAATGCGGCAATAATTTTAGTTTGTATTTGTATGGGGATAGTAGGTTATAATAATGCTAACAGCGGCTTTGATAAGGCGTTGGAAATGAAGGCTGAAAGTGACGTTAAATCTTTGGCAGAAATTATAGATTATCGCTACATCGGAAATTGGAACCTGCGCGACGGAACGCTTTACAAGGGCGATGTAAAAATTGACGGCAACGAAGAAGTTGTAGATTCACTTGCAAAAGTTACGAACGGCAAAGTTACAATCTTTAGCGGCGATACGCGAGTTGCAACGAATGTAAAAGACGCGGGCGGCAAGCGTCAAGTCGGTACAAAGGCTTCACAAACAATTATTGACGCGGTTTTAAAGGGCGGCAAAGATTTTTTGGGAACGGCTGATATTTTGGGCGAGCCGCACCACGCCGCCTATCAACCAATAAAAGACAATTCCGGCAAAGTTATCGGTATGCTTTTTGTAGGCGTCAGCGTTCACGAAATGGACGATGTTGTAAACAGTTTGATAACTTCGATAATTATTGTTATGGCGATTATAATTGTTGCGGGCGTCATTGCTTCAAGCGTCTTCGTTGGTAAATTGCTCGGCGCACTTGAGGAAGTTGTACAAGCAACAGGCAAAATTGCGGACGGCGATTTGGGGATTGACGATTTAAAAATTCGCTCTTCAGATGAAATTGGAACTTTGGCAAAAGAAATTAACATAATGAAACAAAAACTTAAAAACTTGCTTACAAATATTGCGCAAAGTTCAGAAAAAGTTGCAGCCGCCGCCGAAGAATTAACCGCGGCAACGCAGGAAGGCAGAGAGTCAATTAACAATATGGCGCAAAGTGCCGCCGCAATGTCTGAAGAATCCAATTCTCAAATGGATAATATCAACGCCCTGCAAGCACAGTTACACAATATGCGCGAAAAAATGGCTGAACTTTATCAGGGCGCAATGGATTTAGATTTGGTTGCTGCAAACAGCGCGGAAAGTACCGTTATCGGGCAGGAAAAAATTGGTGTTGCTATTGACGTTATGAATAATATTGCGGCGCAAGTTCACGCGTCAGTTGAAGTTGTAGAAAATTTGGGCAAACGCTCGGACGAAATTGGCGAAATTGTTAAAACCATTTCAGCTATTGCAGACCAAACTAATCTTTTAGCACTTAACGCGGCTATTGAGGCGGCTCGCGCAGGAGAACACGGGCGCGGCTTCGCTGTTGTTGCTGATGAAGTAAGGAAACTTGCCGAACAATCCAGCGTTTCTGCAGAAAGTATCACGCAATTAATCACTTCGATACAAGGCGAAACTGCGGCGGCTGTCGAAACTATAAGCCGCGGTACTGCCGGCGTTAATGAAGGCGTGGAATCCGTTAAGTCTACCGGCGACGCCTTCAAAAATATTGGCGAACAAGTCGAAAAACTTACCGGAAATGTTGTACAAAGTATGATTAATATTGAAGAAGTCAACAGCGGCAACGACGAAATTGTAAACGCCGTCAAC
This sequence comes from Selenomonadaceae bacterium, assembly GCA_017455645.1. Taxonomy (GTDB): domain Bacteria; phylum Bacillota; class Negativicutes; order Selenomonadales; family Selenomonadaceae; genus Quinella. The sequence continues at coordinate 9,587 of JAFSZS010000061.1, forward strand.
CGCACGCAAGAAATTACCCAAAAATCTAACGAAACTGCAACTTCTATAAGCGCGGTTGCCGAAGAACAAACTGCAATGATCAGCGAAATTTCCGAGTCCAGCAAAACGCTTGCAGACCTTGCCGCAGAAATGCAAAATGAAGTTGCCAAATTTAGACTTTAATTTATTTATCATAAAAAAATTTAGCCGTTGAAAAGCGGCTTTTTTATTTGCAAATAAAAATTGACGTTATAGCCTTTTGGTGTTAGAATTTGACTGTACGTTAAAACCTAACTCCGGGGCGATACGTCTTTTCAAATTATAATCGTCTCGGCGTTGATTGTCAAATTACTTGGAGGCGATTTACTATGGGAGCCAACAAAAAAGAATGGATTAAGGCAAGGTATGAAAAAGCCAAAAAAGACCTTGCTGTATTTTTAACGGTATATCCTTTTGGACTTGAAGATTTGGAAGACGAAACTTGAAAAGATATCGCAGATTATGACGGCGATTATCAAGAATCCAATTACGGACGCACTAAAAGTTTTAAAAATGGTAAAGTTAAAATTCTTAGACCGAGTGTTAATGTTCACGGATATTTAACTGTGAAATTAAATAAAAATGGTAAATCCAAAACAACGCCTGTTCATACTTTGGTTGCTAAAACTTTTATATCTAATCCTGATAACCTTAGTACCATCAATCACATTGACGGAATAAAATTTAATTGTCATGTGTCGAATTTTGAATGGTTGACTGTAGCAGATAATAACAGGCATGCACATCAAACGGGTTTAGTTAAAACGGGTACAGAAAATTCACGAGCAAAATTGACAGCTGAACAAGTTAAAGAAATTCGCAATATTTTTATTTTAGGTGATAATGAATACGGTTATCGTCCGCTTGCCAGAAAATATAGTGTCAATCGACTTACAATCAAAAAAATTGTGGACGGCAAAACTTATAAAAACGTTGAATAAAACTTGACAAAATTTTTTAAAGATTGTAAATTTAGCGGCGGGAGGTTAGAGCCGCGCTAAGTTTGCAAGTTAATTTTTTTTGCGCGGCGAAATAAAAATTATGAATCTTAATGAAGGTCTTGAAAAAGATAAAATTATTTTTGACGCTATAGAAAACGAACTCAACCGCCAAAGAAACGGACTTGAAATGATAGCATCTGAAAATATAGTTAGTAAAGCCGTAATGGAGGCGCAGGGTTCGGTTTTAACTTTGAAATATGCTGAAGGTTATCCCGGCAAAAGATATTACGGCGGTTGTAAATATGTTGATATTGTCGAGCAAACGGCGATTGACAGAGCCAAAGAACTTTTCGGCGCAAATTTTGCAAACGTTCAGCCACATTCCGGCGCACAAGCAAATATGGCTGTCTTTATGGCGTTGCTGAATCTCGGCGATACTGTTTTGAGTATGAATTTAACGGACGGCGGGCATTTGTCGCACGGTATGAAATTAAATTTCAGCGGCAGATATTTTAAAATTGTTTCTTACGGCGTCAGCAAAGAAACTGAAATGATTGACTATGACGCACTGGAAAAATTAGCCGTTGAATGTCAACCGAAATTGATTATTGCGGGCGCGTCTGCTTACAGCCGCATTTTGGATTTTGAAAGATTTTCAGCCATTGCCAAAAAAGTTGGCGCGTACCTTATGACAGATATTGCGCACATTGCGGGGCTTGTAGTCGGCGGCGTTCATCCTTCGCCAATGCAATTTGCCGATATTGTTACAACCACAACTCATAAATCTTTGCGCGGACCTCGCGGAGGCTTGATTCTTTGGAACAATGAAGAATATACAAAGAAAATCAACAGTGCGGTTTTCCCCGGCACTCAAGGCGGACCTTTGATGCACGTTA
>JAFSZS010000062.1 GCA_017455645.1 Selenomonadaceae bacterium
AAATTTTTATGAATGATTTAAAAAATCTTACAGCAGCCGAAATTTTGTCAAAAGGCGTTGACTATCTGTACAGCTTCAATGATGAGCAAAGAGATTATGAAAAGGCGATGTTTTGCTTTATACAAGCTCTTGACGCGGGAAATATTAAAGCGTATGACGAAATTGGGGCAATGTACGAATGTGGCTACGGTGTTGAAAAAAATAAAATTGAGGCGGCGAATTGGTACAAGCGCGGCGCGGCTGAAGGCGATACAAACTCAATGCACAGTTTGGCAAGTTGTTTTCAGCGTGGCAGCGGCGTTGAAAAAAATATTGACGCGGCTGTTTATTGGTACAAAAAATCTGCAGAGTTGGGCAATAAAAATTCAATGGACGATTTAGCCAAAATTCTTTTGAAGTACAAGCAAAACGAAACTGAAGCTTTCCAATGGCTGAAAAAATTTTACGACGGCAAAGAATTTGACGCGCTGAAAAGTTTAGCGCACATTTATTATTTTGAAATGCCGACAACCGCTGAAAATAATTTGCGCACTTTGGAACTTTACAAAAAAATTTCCGAGCAAGACGAAAGTTACTGCGCCTATATTGGCGAAATGTACCTTGAGGGGCGCGGCGTCGAAAAAAGCGGCAGGAAGTCTGTTAAATGGTTCAAAAAAGCAGCGGCGGCTGGCGATGTTTCGGCAATGTTTGAACTTGCCAAAATTTATATCAAGGGCGAATATTGGTTGAAAGATGAAACGGCGGCTCTTGAATTGCTTACAAAACGCAACGACGGAAATAAAATTGAGGGAATGTACGAACTTGCACATATTTATTACGGCAAAGACGAACGCGCCGATAAATCTTTGATTGACAAAAACAGGGCGTTCTATTGGTTTAGGAAATTGTACACTTTGAATAATCTTGCAGGAACTTATTTTTACGGCAAAATGTGGGAAGAAAAATCAGCAAGCGCGGCGTTGGAAATTTACAAGGACGGCGTAAAATTGGGCGATGCAGATTGTTGCAAAAGAATTATTCAGCTGTACTTGGAAGGCGTCGGCGAAATTGAAAAAAATATTCCGGAGGCGGCGCGTTGGGTTGTGAAATATTTTTGCACGGCTAACGAGGCTTTTTGCACTTGCCCTTTCTGCAGTCCCTTTGAAGAAATGAAACAAATTGCAAAATTTTTTATCGAAACGCCGCGTGAGGAATTGATAAAACTTTACAAAGACGAAAGACTTTTCGCCGCGCGTGAAATTTACAAATTTGGGCAGGCTTGCAATGAATCGCCGGTAAATATTTTTACCACGCTGGAAATAATTTCTTTGGCGGCTGATTTAATGGGCGATAAATGCTCCCCTGAACTTTTGGAGCAACTTTCGACTAAATACGAAGAAATTTATCAAGACGTAAAAAATAATGAAGTTGCCGAGTAAATCGAAGGCGACGAAGGCAAGCGCATAATGAAAAAACTTGCCGAATCGCTCGAAGAATTTTATGCAGAAAACGGCGAGGAAGACGCCCAAATTTCTTTTGAAGGCGAAGACGACGAAATTATTTATCACGACGCCGAATGTTACAGGGAAAAATCTTTGTACTTCAAAAATAAATTGGAGCTGATTAAAAATGACGCAGGAAGAATTAAACGCGGCAATTTCTGAAATTATCGTCGCGCAGGAAAAATTTAAAAGTACCGGCAATTCTCACAAGCGCAAGCAATGGGAAAATCGCCGAAATTGGCGGCTCTGTACAGTGGGCGAAACTTGCAAGCTCGGCAGTTTCAAAGATTATGACGCGCTTTATAAATTCTATGATGAAAATTTTCCGCAATGGATAAGTTGGGTAAGATGGTTAAGCGGTCCGGGCGGAATATTTGCGGGCGTCCATTACTGTAAAAGGCGGCGTCATTTTTGCAGATATTCATTCAACAATAAATGGTTGAGAAATTTTGCTGAAAGAGTTGTGCGCCGGTACAAGGGCGAAATTTCCAACGGCAGTATGTACAGGAAAATTTTTGACTATCAATGGGGTTGCATTTGAAAAATAAAAATAGGCGCGGCAACGGCTGGCAACGTTCCAAAATTCGGCGGCGTAAACTTTACAAAAAATATTTGAACGGCAACCACAAAATTTGGACAACCGGCGTATATTTCGACACCGACAAAAAGCAGCTGCGTTGGTTTAATAATTTGTGGCACAGGAAATTTTGGCGCAGAAATTTTAATCGCCGCCTTCGTCACAAAAAATTTTTGCCAAATTTCGGAGGCTACAAGAAGATTTTTTACCTTGTGCTTAACTGCGATATTGTAGGGCTCGGTTATCACGGCGAATTAAAACTTGCGCGACGCCCGAAAATAAAATTGCCGCGCTTGAAAATTTTCAATAAAAAAATTCGCCCGCGTCAATTACGTTGGTTTAAAATTTATCAAAGGAGCAATTAAAATGATTTATGTTATCCCCGATACTCACCTTGGACACGAAAACATAAAAAAATATTGCAATCGCCCCGACAATTTTGAAAAACTAATCGAAACAAATTGGCAGTCAACAGTTACTGACGCCGACACGGTTATACATTTGGGCGATATTTCATTTCAAGAAAATTGGGTAGAACGGCTCGGCGGCTGGCACGGCAAAAAAATTTTGGTACGCGGCAACCACGATAGACTCGCGCAGGATTTTTATTTGAATTGCGGCTTTACTTTGGTGGTTGAGGAATTGGTACTGGATGTTGACAACTTGATAATTTTGTTTTCGCACCGCCCAAAATTCAATCACGGCTGCGATATAAATTTTCACGGGCACCAACATAATTTGGCGGTTTACGACGAAAAAAGATTGTATCTGCCGCTGTCGATTGAGCATATGGGGTACAAGCCGCTTGCACTCGACGAAAATTTTATTGACAGCTTGAAAAAGTTTGTGTTAAAAAATAAGCCACCGACACTTAGCGAAATTATGAATTTGGGACAAAATTTTATCGGCAAGCCAACAGCCAAAGATGTTTATGACGGATTCGGCAAGGAAATTTTTGGGCAGTCAAGGGCGCGGCTTGAGGAATGTTACAAAATTTTGAACAGCCCGCCTTACAATTTCGCCCGTTACAAATTCAGACTTTGGCGCAATGCTGTTCGTTACATTGAGGGCAAAATCAGCAAGCCGGAATTTATGAACATTATCAAAAAATTTTTGTAAGCAGGTGATAAAATGTTGGCAGATTTACACATTCACAGCACGGCGTCCGACGGTACAGACACGCCCGAAATTTTGCTTGAAAAAATCCAACAGCGCGGGATTAAAATTTTTGCGTTGACGGATCACGATACTATTTCAGGCGTTGAAAAAATTCTGCCGCTGATTCCTGCTGATATTTTTTTTATTAACGGCGTGGAATTTTCTTGCAAGACCGAAGGCGGCAAAAAGTGTCACATTCTCGCCTATTTCTGCGATTCAAGCAATGCAGATTTTCAAAAAGTTTTGCAGGCGGGAAAAAATCTTCACAAGGAAAAACTTTTGCGCAGGTTGGATTTTCTTTCTGAACTTTACAATATAAAATTTTCTGAAGTTGACATTGAAAAACTTTGTCAAAATGAAGTCGTCGGCAAGCCTCACATTGTTAATTTCGTCGCGCAGGTTTACGGCATTGCAAAGGAAAAGATTTACGCAGATTTAAAAAATTTAAAAATCAGTGTAAGGCTTGACGCTCGCGCAGTTGTTGACGCGGTAAAAAAATCAGGCGGCGTTACAATTTGGGCGCACCCGCTCGGCGGCGAAGGCGAAAAAATTTTATCGCGGGAAGAATTTTTCAGCCGCTTTTACGAATTGAAAAGTTACGGCATTAACGGGCTTGAGTGTTATTATTCTCGTTACAATTCGGAGCAGGCAAAATTTTTGGCGGCAACCGCGCAGGAAAACAATCTGTACATTTCCGGCGGCAGTGATTATCACGGCACCAACAAAAATATTTCACTCGGCGAATTGGGCGCAGATTTTCCCAATGTAAAAATTTTTCAGTTGACAATTTTGCAGAAAATTTTTGAGTGTAATAAAAATCCCCGCGTCCAAAAGGCGTTTGAAATTGCAAAGACAGCGCACGCCGGGCAATTCGACAAGGGCGGCGCAGCTTATATTTTTCATCCCGTAACGGTTGCCTTGTCCTGCGCGAAAGATTCTGAAATAATCGTGGCACTTTTGCACGACGTGGCGGAAGATACAAATTTCACTGTTGAAAATCTGCGCGAAGAAGTTAATTTGACAGCTGAAGAGTTTCAAGCGTTGAAAATTTTGACGCACGATAAAAATATTCCCTACTTTGATTATATTCAAAAAGTTAAAACCAACGCACTTGCAACCGCCGTAAAAATTGCCGACCTTAAAAATAATTCAGACCTTTCAAGAATCCCCGCGCCAACCGAAAAAGATTTAAGCCGCGTCGAAAAATATAAATCTGCTTTAAAAATTTTGGAGGCGGATTGATTGAGCGACAATAAGATAAAAATTGATGCCGAAGGCGCAAATTTAAACAGTGAACTTTTTTTTGATTGGAGAAATTTTTGACGTTACATTTAATCACAAGGAACTAAACAAAAAAGGTAATGTATTTAAAGCCTTTGAATTTTTTCAAAAATGTTTAAACGAATATACAAAAAAATTGCCGCAAATTGAACAAGCTAAAAAAATTTTTGAAGTTTATACCAAAATTCGAGATATTCAATTGGTTAGAATTGTGGTAGAAAACCGCGACGCGGCTAACGTACTTTTTGCGGCTTTAAATGACCGCGGCAAAAAATTAACCGCACTGGATTTAATAAAAAATCAAATTCTTGCAAAGTTGTCAGATGAAATTGAAAAATTGGAAAATGCAACCAATAAAAAAGAAATTTTGAAGAAGTACTTCGGATATTGGAACAGAAATATTGCCGGCAAAATTACCAAAGACAACAACACGGAGCAAGAACGTTTTCTGCGCCAAATTTATAATGCTTATCGTAAAATGTGGCTTGAACAATATCCCGAGTTAAAATTGGAAGTTGCCGAGCGCGCAAATCTTTTGACAATGTACGAAACAATTATCAATGGCGAAAATGTCAGCATACGTGATTTTATTGACGATTTAAAACAGGCGGCAATTTTTTATTCGCACGTACAATATCAAGATGAACTGCTTGCCGAAACAAAAGTAAGTTTCGCAGATTTACGCCACGTTGACGGCACTACAAGCGGCACGCTTTTAATTTATCTGCTGAAAAATAAAGGCGCCCTGCAACTTACAGATAAAAATTTTGAAAATATTTGTGCGCTTCTCTGCAACCTTTTTATTCGCCGCCTGTTTACCGGCAAGCCGCGTTCAAATGATTTGGACGATATTTTCATTAATTTTATTGCTGAAATTGAAAAAAATTCTTATACCGGCAAAGAAATTGAAGAAAATCTGCGCGAAACTTTGAAGGCGGCAAGTGCGGACGATGAATCTTTTGCAAAGGCACTGCGCGAAAATGTTTACAAGGGCGGCGCAAGCGATGATAAAACGCGCTTTATTCTTGAAAAAATCGCAAATGCTCATTTGGGCGCAAATGACAAAATAGACGTTTGGAACAAAAAACAAAAATGGACGATTGAACACATTTTGCCGCAAACCATAAACGCTAAAAAGCAAACTGAAAAATTAGATGATGACTGGATAAAAATGCTCGGCGGCGAAGAGGCAAAGGCTCTTGAAATTCAGAGGGAATACGTTCACAAACTCGGAAACTTGACGCTTACAAAATATAATTCTGCGTTAAGCAATAAAACTTTTACAGCGAAGAAAGAAGCCACTGACAAGAAAACTAATGCGCCAATCGGGCTAAAAATTTTGAGTGATACTGACGGTTTAAACAGTTACGTTTTCGCGCAGAAAGTTTGGACGCCAAAACAAATTGAAGAACGTACCGAAAATCTTATCGAAGAAATTATTAAAATTTTTGCTTGGAAAAAAAATTTAAGCAATCAAAAAGCCGCTCATTTCTGAACGGCTAATTTTTTTTATGTTAATTTTTAAATTTTAGAAAGATAAATCTTCGCCGTTGGAGGCGATAACTTTTTTGTACCAGAAGAAAGAATCTTTGCGGTAGCGTTCGAGGCTTCCAACTTTTTCATCAGTTGTATCAACGTAAATAAAGCCGTAACGCTTGCGAATACCTTCATGAGTAGAAACCAAATCTATTGCAGACCAAGGATTGTAGCCGAGCATTTCCGCGCCGTCGGTAATTGCAAGTTGAATCTGCTTGATATGTTCGTACAAATATTTAATTCTGTAGTTGTCGTGAATTTTGCCGTCTTCCAATTTATCGTACGCGCCCAAGCCGTTTTCGGTAACAAGCAGCGGCAAATGGTATCTATCGTAAAGTTCACGAATTGTAACGCGGAAACCGATAGGATCAATTTCCCAGCCAAATTCAGTTTGCATTAAGTTGGGATTTTTGAAACCTTTATAAAAGCCGGCTTCACCGCGTGCAGTTTGTTGGTCGGCGTTCGGTTCTAATTCTTCGTTCCAATCGTTGCTTGCTTCAGCCGTCGAAGTTGTATAATAATTAAAGCCGATGAAGTCGGGGTGTGCATTTTGTAAAGCTTCTTCGTCGCCTTCGCCGAAAACCGGGCAAGCGTCGTTTTCTTCAAGGTACGCCCAAACTAAATTGTTGTATCTGCCTTTAACTGCCGCATCAAGGTAAAGCCAATTTCTGATAGCGTTATAATTTTCGGCAGCTAAAATATCTTCCGGCTTGCAGCTTGCAGGATAAACAAAGGCGATATTCGGCGCGGGACCAATTTTGGCGTCGGGCAACATTTTATGACAAAGTACCATTGCCTTAGCCTGCGCGACGAGCTGATGATGATTCTGCTGATAAATTTCTTTGGTAAGATTTTTCGTGCCTTCAGGAACGCGCAAAGTACCGATAACCGAGCCAACAAGCGTAAGCATATTTTGCTCATTGATAGTCAACCAATATTTTACTCTGTCGCCGAAATTGGCAAACAAAACTTTGGCGTAATTTTCAAACCATTCGATTGAATCACGATTGGACCAAGAGCCGCGCTGATCCAGTGCGTCGGGCATATCAAAGTGAAACATTGTAACAATAGGCGTAATGTTGTACTTCAAGCATTCGTTGATTAAGTTGTTGTAAAATTCGATTCCTTGCGGGTTAATTTCGCCGGTGCCGTTGGGTAAAATTCTTGTCCACGCAATGGAAAAGCGGTAGGATTTAAAGCCCATTTCCGCCATTAAAGCAATATCTTCTTTGTAGTGGTGGTAATGGTCGGCGCAGGTTTTTAAATCTGCAGTACCGGGCGGGAGTTCCTTAACGTCTTGGCAGGAAGGACCCTTGCCGTCTTCCAAATTTGCGCCCTCAACTTGATATGCTGAAGTTGACGCGCCCCAGAAAAAATCTTTCGGGAAGGGTTTTAACTTTTTGTGAAGCATTAAAATTCTCCTCTCAAAAAAATTTCTTAGTATCTATCAAAAATTATATTGCCAAAAAGTTCAAAGTCAATAGTTAAATTTTCTGATTAATGTAAAAATATTATTTTTTTTCTGCAAAGATATTTTAAAAAAAATTTTTCGCGCAGATTAAAAATACTTTCAGTCGAATTAAAAGCCGCTGTAGACGCGTTGAGAGCCACGCAGACGCCATTCAAAGTGTTTCCTTGAATTTTATATTAAAAAAATTTAACCGCGCTTAAAATCGATTCTGGAGCGTTTAGAGGGGTTTTAATTTTTAAAAAAAATTTTCGCGCAGATTAAAAATACTTTCAGTCGAATTAAAAGCCGCTGTAGACGCGTTGAGAGCCACGCAGACGCACGTTTGATACCTTTCACGATATTTTATATTAAAAAAATCTAACCGCGCTTAAAATCGATTCTGGAGCGTTTGGAGGGGTTTTAAAAATTTTTAACTCAAAAAGGAACTTGTCAATAAAAAAAGAATTGTACCTTAGAAAAAATAAAAGCAGGTGAAGTTTAATTGAAAATCCGAATTGCGGGAATTGTCGAAGAATCTTACGTAGACGGCGAAGGGATAAGATTTGCAATTTTTATGCAGGGTTGCCTTAGAAATTGTAAAGGTTGCCATAATCCCGAAACGCACGCACTCGACGGCGGAAAAATTCTTGACACTGAAGAAATTATCGCAAAAATAAAAAAAAATCCCCTGCTTACCGGAATAACTTTGACGGGCGGCGAGCCGCTTTTACAAATTGCGCCCGCCCTTGAACTTGCCAAAAATGCAAGAAATTTGGGGCTTGACGTTTGGTTGTACACGGGTTATAAATTTGAAGAAATACCAAACGACGCCGCGGAACTTTTAAATTTTGTCGATGTGGTTGTTGACGGCGAATATATCGAAGAGCTGCGCGACTTGGATTTAAAATTTCGTGGCTCCAAAAATCAGCAGATTATTTATTTAAGGAGGTGTTCAAATGATAGTGATTGAAGGTTTTCCAATTCCTATTGACGTTCTTATCGGCTGGGTTTGCGTACTTATATTTGGAATGATTTTGGGCGCAGTAATTTATTTGCCCTATGCGCAGAAAGATTCAGAATTGCCGCTTGAAAGGCTAACCGGCGATTGGGTCTGGAATTACGCGCCGGAATGGATTTTGTTGCTTTTGTCGTGCATAATTTTTTTATTGATTGGTTTCATGTTAATCAGCGGCTTGTGGCGAATGTAAGTTTCTGAAAAAAATCTTGCAATGCAAAAATCAGTTTGTTATAATGTGCGCTGTATGAAAAAAAGAAGGAGTTTTTGCAGAATGCTAAAATTGGAGAAAAAACAGGTAAAAATTATCAGCATTGCAATAGCGTTGGTATTTATCGGAAGCGTTGTAGCGTTGGCACTCACGCAAACAGGCAGCGGGATAGCGTCGGCGGCAAGTTCGGTTAATGTTGGCGTGGTAAATTATCAGCAAGTCATAAGACAACACCCCGATATACAAAAAGCCGGCGAACAACTTAACGCCTTTGAAGTTGAAACTCAAAAAGACTTCGAGGCAAAATCAGCCGGTATGAGCGACCAAGAAAAACAAGATTATTATGTTCAGTGCATGCAAAGAATTCAAGCCAAAGAACAGGAACTTAGAGAACCTATCGAAAAATCAATTCAAGATACTATAAAGAAAGTTGCAGATGCAAAAGGCTTAAGCGTAGTTATCGAAAAATCAGCCGTACTTTATGGCGGCACCGATATTACTCAAGATGTTATTGCAAGACTCGGCAAGAAATAATATCTGTCAGCCTTCAGTGATCAGTGGTCAAAAATTAAGATCACTGGTCATTTTTTTGTATGTGCGAGGAGTGCAACAATGTCAGATTACAGGTTGACGGCGGCGGCAGTAATGACGGTTATAATTGCAGGCGGGCTTTTTTTGTACGAGCCGCCCAAGCCGGAAAAAATTGAACGCCCCCAAAAAGTGGAGCAGGAAAAAATTCCCGTTCAAGGCGTCGGTTACATTGACTTTGAACAGGTTATTCACAAACACCGCGACGGCGAAAAACTAAAAGAATTGCTCGGTAAAGAAATTCGCCTTAAACTTGAGCTTAATGAAATTATGCGCCCGTTTATCCCGCCAAAACTGCCGGAAATTGACATTACCCCTTTTGAAGATTCTACACGTGAAAAAATTATGCAGAATTTAATCAGCCAACTTGCCGAAATTCGCGCCCGCAAAAAACGTTTGACTGAAGAATATCAAAAAGAACACGAGCCGGAATATATCAAGCGGCGCAATGAAATTAGGGATATTTATTCCAATGAGGCGTTCAATATCACTTTGAAAATCGAAAACGCCAAAACTTTACACTTGACGCCGGAAGAAATTCAAGCACTTGCAAAAAGATTAGATGAACTTGTTTTGGAGCGCAACGAAAAACAGCGGGCACTTTTGGAAGAATGGACGGCTGAAGTTGCCGCGTATGTAAATTCACAAGTTGCAGACGATGAAGCGCGTATCAAGCGCGAAACTGACGAAACTAAGGAAAAGTACAGCGCGGAGGCGTTGCAAAAAATTCGTGATACTCAAGCTAGAAATAAAGCCTTGCTTGAGGCGGCAATGCAGGAAGTTGCTTTTCGCCAAACTCGCCGCCGTGAATTAATTTCTGAAATTGCACGCACTGCGCGGGAACGTGAAAAGCTGGAAAATTCCATTATCGATTCAATCACAAATGAAACCGGCAAACTCGGCGCACTTTACAAATTGCAAATGATTTTTGTGCAAAATTCGCCGCCCAAATTGGATAAAAAATTTCTGCGCAATATCGTAAAAAAAGCAGATATTGATACTCCAAAATCGCCGGGCGCAATGATTTTTGAAGGCAAAGACACAAAAGATTTAACGCCGGATTTACTGAAAACAATGCATTGACGGCGCAATTTTAAATAAAAAAAGCTAGGACCCGCCGCCCAAGGACGGGCGGCGCCGCCGGTTACTGCCGTGATGGCAGTACGGCGGGTGGGAGTTTCTTTCTTTGCCTAAGCGTTTCTTTCTTTTCAAAGAAAGAAATGCTGTATTTAAAAATAAAAAAAATCTGCGCGACGATGAAAAGATTCAAAAATTCATTGACGGCGCAAATTCTTTACAATTTTATTTTGGACTGTTAGAATACTTTCTGAATTTTTTATGGGAGGAATTTAATTTTGAAATTACCAAAGAAAATAAAAATTGCCGCGTTTTTAATGGCGTCTCTTTTTTTGACGGGTTGCGGCAGTCAAGTTAATATCGGCTACGTTGACGGCAACAGGGTTATGGAAGAAGCCCCGCAAATTAAGGCGATTATCGACGAAGGGCAAAAAAAAGCCGCCGAAATTCAAGATGAAGCGGCTGCTACCCTTGACGAAAATTCCGAGCTTACTGACGAGGAACGCCAAAAAGCTACTGAAGATATTCAGCGTAAATTTATGGGGATTCAACAAGCTTATTCGACGCAATTACAGCACAAACTTGACGAGGCTTTTTCAAGTATCGCGCAGGAAAAAAATCTTGATGTTGTAGTTGACAGTTCAGAAGCCAATCCAACTGTTTTTCTTGGCGGAATTGACGTAACTGAAGACGTCATTAAAAAATTGCAATAAGGTGAAGATATGCAAAAAAAATTGAAAGAAATTGCCGAAATTGTCGGCGGCGAATTAATCGGCAACGGCGATATAAAAATTACCGGCTTAAACAGTATCGATACCGCTCGCGCAGGAGATTTAACTTTTGCTGACGAAAAACACGTTGCCGAGGCTAAAAACTGCGCGGCGTCTGCTGTCATTATTCCAAAAAATTTTACAGGCGAAATTCCCAAAAACTCAATTAAATCTGCCGAGCCGAAAATTGCCTTTGCAAAACTTATGGAAATTTTCAAGCCGCAAATTAAAATTCCCGCCGGTATCAGTTCGCAGGCGTATATCGGCAACAATACCAAAATTGCTCCAACTGCAAAAATTATGGCGTTCGCTTACATTGACGATAACGCCGAAATTTCCGACGGCGCAATTATTTACCCGCATACTTACATTGGACAAAATGCAAAAATCGGCAAGGACACAATAATTTATTCAAGCGTTACAATTCGTGAATACTGCGAAATTGGCGCGCGCTGCGTAATTCACGCCTCGGCAGTTATCGGCGCGGACGGCTTCGGCTTCACTACCAAAAATGGCGTTCATACAAAAGTACCGCAAATTGGCAACGTCATTGTTGAAGACGACGTGGAAATTGGGGCGCACGTCGGAATTGACAGGGCGGCGATGGGCTCAACCGTCATTGGGCACGGTACAAAAATTGATAACCTTGTTCACATTGCGCACAACTGCAAAATCGGCGCAAATTGTTTAATTGTTGCTTTAACGGGAATTTCCGGCAGTACGATTGTTGGCGATAACGTAACTTTCGGCGGGCAAACTGGCACTGTCGGTCATATTAAAATCGGCGGTCATTCGGTTTACGCGGGCAGGTCGGGAATTACCAAAAACATGCCTGAAGGTTTTTTCGGCTCCGGTTTTCCGGTACAACCGCACAATGATTGGCTGCGCTCTCAAGCCGCTATTCAAAAAATCCCCGACCTTATGAAAAAAATTCGGCAACTTGAAGACACCATTTCAAATTTAAATAAAAGCAAAGGCGGCAGTTGAAATGTACAGTATCAAAAAAATTTTCGGCGTAATGTTCCTGTTTGCGTGTTTAATTTTGCCGCAAAATGTTTCAGCCGAAAAAAAGGGACTCCAAAGACAGCCGGTGTAATTTCAGAAACCGCGGCAACATTTTTATACAAAATTTATGAAAAAAAATTCGGCAACTGGAAAATACCATTTCAAATTTAAATAAAAGCAAAGGAGGCAGTTAAAATGTACAGTATCAAAAAAATTTTCGGCGTAATGTTCCTGCTTGCGTGTTTAATTTTGCCGCAAAATGTTTCAGCCGAAAAAA
>JAFSZS010000063.1 GCA_017455645.1 Selenomonadaceae bacterium
TAAATTTCGATAAAATTTTTAGCGAGGAGGGATTCACAATGTTAAAAAAATTATCAAAGAAAGTAACCGCGGCAGTAACAGCGGCGGCGTTGGGAACTTCACTAATTTTTTCTGCGCCCGCACCGGCTGAAGCAAGCGTTTTAACTGATATGATTCTTACCGGAGCTTCTGCAGCCATGACCTACAGCCAACTTAACAAAGAACTAAAAGCTTTTGATGAAACTGAAGAAGGCAGGGACGCACTTTATCGGCAATTTCAAGAACAAACGGGCGTAAATTACGACCCTACACTAAATGCGCGTATGGATAGAATTATGACAAATTTAACCCGCGCAGTCGGTGAAATTGACGATTCAATTTACGATAAACCTTATAAATATTACGTTTCAAGTGCTGAAGACTTAAATGCTTTTTGCTCTTTGGGTCATGTTATGGTAGTGAATACCGGCGCGTTTAACGCTTTGTCAACTGATGACGAAATAGCGGCGATTGTCGGGCACGAAATGGGACACGGGCAAAAAGATCACGTTATCAAAGGCAACAAAAAGCAGCTGAATAAATTGGTTGCCGCACAACTCGGCGCAACGGCTGTGGGTGGCGGCGCGCTTGTAAGTGCGATTGCGGCTGTTACTGCGCAGGGCTCCATTGCTCACGGCAACAGGAAATATGAAACCGAAGCTGATAACCTCGGCTGGGAATATATGCTGAATACAGATTATAACATTGGCGCAACTGCCGCAGTTATGCAGAAACTTTACGAATTAAGCGGCGGTCAAAGCGGCGGAATGTTCGCAAGCCACCCCGACACTGACAAACGCCGCGATAACTACGCCAAAAAACTTTACGAATACAGCGGCAAGCACGCCTCCGCCAATGACGGCACCGTAATTATCAACAATCAAATTTTCACTACAGTTGCCGCCACAAATTCAATGTCTTCTGCCGAACGTTCGTATTTTGTTTTGGGAAATTTGGCTAAGGCTTATCACAACGGCAAAAATTCGGCAACTGCCACGGTTTACAACGGCACTGTTTACCTTGACGATCAACCAATTATGACACCTGCCGCCGGCGATGAAGACGCTTACACTTTGGCTGAAAGATTAAATTCAATCAAGTAGGGGGAAAATTTTATGCGGAAAAAATTTTTGACAAAGACACTTGCAGCATTTATCGGCGTCGGAGTTTTTGCCGCGTCCGTTCCTGTAAATCTGAATCATTGCGAGGCGGAAATTAAATTGGTTGCGCAAGAATCACTTGTTAAAGAATATGATTTAAATTTTGACGCTTCAAAGGGCGTTGAAAAAGTTTTGACTTACGAAGGCAGAGAAATTAAATTTATCGCCTATGAAAATATTGTATACGTCAGCAAGCCAAAAAATGTTGCCGCGCAGTCATTAAGTATTTACATTCCTGCAGAATATTTGAGCGGCGGCACGATTAACGGCTACACTGCAAAAACCGCGCCAATTTTTATGCCAAACGGCGTCGGCGGTTACATGCCCGGCGAAATTAAACCGCCTACCGAAAATGACAGAATGAGCCACGGAGCAAACGCTTCACTTGTTGCACTTTCGCGCGGTTGTGTAGTTGTCAGCCCTGCAATTCGCGGGCGCACCACTACAACCGGCGATACTTACGTTGGAAAGGCTCCCGCGTTTATCGTCGATTATAAAGCCGCCGTGCGTTATCTGCGTTACAATCAGTCTAAACTTCCTGCAGGCGATACTGTAAAAATTATTTCAAATGGAACGTCGGCGGGCGGCGCGGTAAGTGCGGCGTTGGGAAGTACCGGCAACGCTGCAGATTTTGCGCCTTACCTTTCAGAAATTGGCGCGGCTGTTGAACGTGATGATATTTTTGCTTCAAGCGTTTACTGCCCAATTACCAATCTTGACAACGCAGATAAAGCCTACGAATGGATTTTTTACGGCGAAAACAAATATTACGCGGCAATGTGGCAACTGCAAGATATAGCGGCGCGGCGCGGCGAGAAAGTTAAAGTTGACGCCGACAGCGCAAATAATCCTACCGCCTCAACAACCGCCGTTAATATGACTAAGGACGAAATTAAAGTTTCAAAAATCCTGCGCGACGCTTTTCCGGATTATCTGAACAGTTTAAATTTGCACGACGAACAGGGAAATTTATTGACGCTGAATAAAAAAGGCGAAGGCACTTTCAAAGATTATATCAAGAAAAAATATATTGAATCTGCGCAGGACGCCCTCAATCGCGGTACAGATTTAAGCGGCGTTACTTGGGTAAAAATTAAAGGCGCAAAAGTTGTTGACGTCGACTTAAAAAAATATCCTGCCGCGGCAACCCGTATGAAAGCCGCGCCCGCCTTTGACAAAATGGATTTAAGCTCCGCAGAAAATGACGAGTTCGGCACTGTTGAAAATTCGCCGCGCCACTTTTCCGAAATTATCCAAAAAAATTACGGCGGCGCAATGGCTGATTCTGACACAATTTATATTATGAATCCAATGAATTTTATCGGTCGCGCAGATGTCAAAGTTGCTCCACATTTTCGTATAAGACACGGCGCAGTTGACAGAGACACCGCGCTTGCAGTTCCAGCGATGCTTGCACTGAAACTTCAAAACAGCGGCGTTGACGTAGACTTTTTCAGCCCGTGGGGGCGCGGGCACAGCGGCGATTATGATTTAGATTTACTTTTTGATTGGATTGATTCAATTTGTAGATGACTAGATGGCTAGTGGTTAGTTACTGACCATCTAATCATCTGACCATCTGACCATCTAAAAAGGGGAGCTCGCAGACGGGCTGAGAGGAAGTTAAGCACTTCGACCGTTATACCTGATTCGGATAATGCCGACGTAGGAATTTTTACAATAAAAATGGAGAGAATTTCCGCGCGGGAGTTCTCTCCTAATTTTTTTGGGGTGATTAAATTGTTGGAAAATATTTTTAAGATTTTAGAAAGTCCGAGCGCGTCCTTTGCACTTTTGGGCGTACTGATTTTAATTTTCTTCGGCTTGTACCTGCGCAAAATAAAACTTACAACGCGCACTTTAATAAATATTTCGCTAATGCTTGCACTTTCAATTTTACTGCACCAATTCAAGCTGTACCATTTCCCGCAAGGCGGCAGTGTAACTTTGGGCGGAATGATACCGCTTTTATTAATTTCGTTCAGGTACGGCGCGGGCGTTGGAACTTTGGCGGGATTTATTTTTGGCTTGATAACGATAATTCAAGACCCGTTCATTTTGCACCCTATTCAAGTTTTGTTCGATTATCCTTTACCGTACATGGCAGTTGGAATAGCGGGAATTTTCAAAGATAAAATATTTTTGGGAACAATTTTAGCGTTCGTCGGAAAATTTATCTGTCATTTTATATCGGGCGTGGTATTTTTTGCGTCGTACGCGCCGGAAGGAACTTCAGCAATACTTTATTCATTGACAGTCAACGCCTCGCTGATTGTTCCGGAAATGTTAATTTGCCTTGCGATTTTAAAATTTTTGCCCGTTCAAAGATTATTGGCGGCAATGGAAAGAAACAATTAAATTCTTAAAGCGCGCAATGCATTTAACACGGCAATTACCATAACGCCAACATCTGCAAAAATTGCAAACCACATATTTGCAACGCCGACCGCGCCAAGTATCAAGCACAAAAATTTTATCCCTATCGCAAAATAAATATTTTCCTTGACAATCGACAAAGTTTTTTTCGCAATTCTAATAGCCGTGTAAATTTTCAGCGGGTCGTCGTCCATTAAAACAACGTCCGCTGCCTCAATCGCCGCATCTGCACCCATTGCGCCCATTGCAATTCCAATATCTGCGCGAGCCAATACAGGCGCGTCGTTAATCCCATCGCCTACAAATGCAACCGCAAAACTTTTTTCAGCCAAAATTTTTTCAAGGTGTTCAACTTTTTGTGCAGGTAAAAGCCCGCTGTAAAATTCTTTAATCCCCAAATCGCCGGCAATTTTTTCGGCGACTTTTTTTATATCGCCCGTCAACATTACAATTCGATTGACGCCAATTTCATAAAGTTTTTCAATCGCCTTTTTAGAGTGCGGCTTGAGTTTGTCAGCAACGATTATATGCCCCGCGTATTCGCCATTAACCGCCACGTGAATTATCGTACCAATTTTTGTACAGGGTTTCCACGCCGCCCCGATTTTTTCCATTAATTTTTCGTTGCCGACGTGAATAACATTGCCGTTGACTTCTGCGCGAATACCTAAGCCCGCCAACTCTTCGACGTTCTCAACCGTGCAGCCGTCATTTTCATTGGGATAAGCTTTTCTAAGTGAGGCGGCGATTGGATGAGTTGAATATTTTTCGACGTGCGCCGAATAGTGCAAAAGTTGCCGCGCCTCTGTAGGATTTTCTGAAATGCAATTTGTGCTGATAGGGTGTACCGCGTCAACTTCAAAAATCCCCCGCGTCAAAGTGCCGGTTTTATCCATTACAACTGTACGAACTTTTGAAAGTGTTTCCAAAAAATTTGAGCCCTTAACCAAAACGCCTGCGCGACTTGCTCCGCCCAATCCTGCAAAAAATGTTAAAGGTATGCTGATAACCAACGCGCACGGACAACTGATAACAAGAAAAATCAACGCGCGGTACAGCCACGTTTCAAAATCGCCCGTAACGATTGAAGGAATTATCGCCAACGCCGCCGCACTTCCTACAACTGCGGGCGTGTAAATTCTTGCAAACTTCGTGATAAAATTTTCTGACTTAGATTTTCTGGAGCTTGCATTTTCCACCAAGTCAAGAATTTTTGACGCGGTAGAATCTTCAAAAAGTTTTGTAGTTTGAACTTTCAAAACGCCGTTGATATTGATACAGCCGCTGATAACTTCATCACCCGTTGAAACATTGCGCGGCAAAGATTCGCCGGTAAGTGCGCTTGTATTTAATATAGAATTGCCCTCAATAATTACGCCGTCGATAGGAATTTTTTCACCCGGCTGAATAATTATTGTTGTACCAATTTCAATTTCTGACGGGTCAATCTGTTCAAGTTTGCCCAAATTTTCAACGTTAGCATAATCAGGGCGAATATCCATTAAATCAGAAATATTTTTGCGACTGCGTCCAACTGCGAAATTTTCAAACCATTCGCCAACTTGATAGAAAAGCATAACCGCCACAGCCTCTGTATAATCGCCACTGCCGCTATAAATTGCCAACGCCCAAACGCCGACCGTTGCCAACGCCATTAAAAAATTTTCGTCAAGCGGCTGTAAATTTTTTATACCTTTCGCCGCTTTTATTAAAATATCGTAGCCGACGATTAAATAAGGCAGCATATACAAAACAAAACGCGCCGCGCCTTCGACTTCGACAAATTGTAAAAATATCATTAAAATTGACGCGGTTATAATTCTGATTAAATTTTTTCTTTGTTTTCTGTTCATTTAGAACCCTTCTTTATAATATCTGAAACATCCTGCAGGGAAATAAAAGCATTCTTGTCAATTTCGTAAACCAAAACTTTCAGCTTGTTAATTTGAAAATGGTTAATTATGAAATAAATAATCTGCTTTTCTTCCTTAGAATAACCGCCAATCGCCTTAACAATCGTGCCGCTGGATTGAAAATGTTCTGAAATTGCATCTGTAATTTCTTCAGCCTTCGTTGTAACAATCATTGCGCACTTGGAGCGGTCTAAGCCTTCAACAACAAAATCTACAGTTTGAGAGCCGATATAGTAAGTTAAAATCGAATACAGCGGCAAAATCCAACTGTTGATAATTATCCCGCAAGCGATATATAAAATTGTGTCGAAAATCATAACAAACGAGCCGAGCGACAAGCCCAAGCCCTTTGCAAAAATTACCGACAAAACGTCTATACCGTCAATCGCGCCGCCGAAACGAATTGTCATACCGCTGCCGATTCCCGAAAGTACGACGCCGAATATCGCGCAGAGTAATAAATCATTTTCTGCAAAAGGCGACGCGCCGGAATTTTCAATTTCAAAAAAGTTTGGCAGAATCCCAGACACAATCGAATAAACCACTACCGCAAAAATTGAATAGAAAGTAAAAGCCATTCCCTGTTTTTTTAAGCCGAAAATAAAAATTGGTACGTTGAACAGTACCAAAAACATTGAAAGTGTACATTCGGGCGGCGTTATCTGATTCATCAGCATTGATACGCCGGAAATTCCGCTGTC
The DNA here is from genome assembly GCA_017455645.1 of Selenomonadaceae bacterium. GTDB lineage: Bacteria > Bacillota > Negativicutes > Selenomonadales > Selenomonadaceae > Quinella. The sequence continues at coordinate 6,169 of JAFSZS010000063.1, forward strand.
GTAAAGTTTGACAGGATACAAGAAAAGCATTACGCCAAACGCGTTAATTGTACCGGCAATCAGCAGAAATATAAAATTTTTAAAGTGAATTTCTTTTAAGCCCTTGAGTGTTTTATATTTCAAACTCATAATTTTTGAGAGGTTACGCCTCCTTCGTCAAGCGTATAAAAAATCGGCGCAGAATTATTCGTCACGTACCAAACAATTTTGCCGTTAAAAAGAATCGGCTGACAATCTGAAAGTTGCGCGTCCGCAGTTTGCAGAGCTTGTGCGCCGCTGTCGTCATATTGCGCATAAAGAATTTTTCCTGTCGGCTTAAAATATTTCCCGTCAAATTTTGTTAAGTTACAGATAATGTAGCCGCCGTTCAAATTTTGCGGAATTACAAAGGGCGTGCCGTAACTGTAATTTGCATTGGGATTTGAATATTTTGCAGTTCTTGTAGCGGCTTTGCTGAAATTATTTTTGGGCGTGAAACTTACGAAAAGTTGACGCTTTTTAACAACGCCGAAATAATCTTCAGAATCGCCGCCGAATCCGTCGTAAGTGTACGCGGTAACATAATTTGCATTGGTTTCAGCAAGCCCGCCGAGTGCCGCGCCGGTTGCGTTATCGCCGTGTTGTCCTGCAAAGTTCACAAGTTCAATTTTTGTGGAACTGTTTTTAAATTTTGTAAGCACGCCTGCGCGAGGGTATGCATCGCCGTGGTCTAACATTACAATATTTTTATTGCTGTCAACCAAAACAAACTGATTGAAAGAATGACTGACATAAGCCATTGAATCATAAGTTACAAAGGCGTCAAGGCGTTTAACTTTCATATCGCCTTCATTTAGCACGATTGACATACTCGCTTGATGGTTTAAGCCGTCGGGACTTTTGTACATTTGGTGTCCGGTATGAATGTAAAGCGTACCGTTATTTTCTGCGCAACGAACAGCTGAACATTCAAAAGGCTTTAAAGTATTTGCGCCAAAAATTTTTCTTTCGTCGAGCAAGTTAAAATTTTTATCGTACTTGGAAATTTTTATAACTTCCACGCTGTCTGATTCATTGGGGTTATTTTTGCCGGTGATTATGAAGTTGAAATTTTTTCCTGCGAAAAAGCCGCCCCAAATTTCAAAATTTAAATTCAGATTCTGCGAAGAAATTAATTTAAAATCCTGCGAATATTTTTCAACAAGAATTTTGCCGCCGATATTTTCAACTCTTACCAAATTTGCGCCGTCCGCGTACAAATAGGAATTAACCGGCTTAATCCAGCGGGTGTATTCGTTTTCGTTGATATTTTTACTTGCCACTAAAATTTTTCCGCCCGCGTCAACCGTGTTTAAATTTTTCAGCTTGTTGCAATTTTTGAAAACGTTATCGCCCAATTTCGCACTTGCCGGAAAAGTTACACTTTCCAAATTTGCACAGCCGATAAAAGCTTGACTGCCGATAAAATTTACACTGTTGCTCAAAACAACTTCGCGCAGATTTTCACAATTTGCGAAAGAATGACTGCCGACGCTTGTAACGCCGTCCTGCACAATAATTTTTTGAATGTTGGAAGTTACAGCTTGCCACGGCGTATGATAAAACCAGCCGTATTGCTCACTGCTTTTATCTTCAATCAAAAAATCAGTCATTTTGCCGCGCCCGCTGATTGTCAAAGTACCGTTATCTTCAAGCATCCATTTGACGCCGTCGCCGCAGTTGCCGCTTTTCAGAATTGCCGCCGCGCAAATATTTTGCAGTAAAAAAATTGTGCAGAGCAAGACCGCCGTAAAAATTTTCCTAAACATAAAAAATTTCTCCCTAAAAATAAATTTCACAGTCAGGCTCAATTTTTTTGCAACTTTCCAAGACACGCGGCATAACTTCCTTGACGTTCGCGCCGTCTTCAAATTCGACTTGCATTTTTAAAGTCATAAAATTTACTACGGCGTTTTTAACTCCGGCGGTTTTATTTGCCGCGTCTTCCATTTTTTGGGCGCAATTCGCGCAGTCTACTTCAATTTTGTAATTTTTCTTCATTTAAAAAACCTCCTTGAAAATTTTTTTCAGTTTAGCACTTTGAATTGAATTTGTCGAATTTTGCAGTAAAATAACGGCGGAGGTAATTTTTATGATAGTTTATATGACAGAAAACGGGAAATATTTTCCGCCCAACGCCGAAAAGCCGCGCGGCTTGTACGTTAACTTAACCAATCGCTGTAACAATGACTGCCCATTTTGTTTACGTCAAAAAAAAGTGATGACGGCTGAAAATTCGTTGTGGCTTGAAAGTGAACCGACTGTTGACGAAGTTAAAAAGGAATTGGACGCCGCGCCGTGGCAAGTTGTCAAGGAAATTGTATTTTGCGGCTTCGGCGAACCTACGATAAGACTTGCCGAACTTTTGGAAATTTTAAAATATGTAAAAAAAATTCGCCCGCAAATTCCAACGCGCCTGAATACAAACGGTCTCGGCAATTTGGAACACGGACGAAATATCGAACAGGATTTTGAAAAAATTTTGGACACGGCGTCAATCAGTTTGAACGCGGCAACTGCTGAAAGATATTTACAAATTACGCGCTCAAAATTCGGCTTGCAAGCTTACGGCGCAATGTTAGACTTCGCCGAAAATATGAAAAAATTTGTACCGCACGTAGTTTTAACAATCGTTGACAAAGTAACGCCGCCCGCCGAAATTGAACAGTGCAAAAAAATCTGTGAAGAGCGCGGCTTAACTTTAAGAATCCGCCCTTATGAAGATAACTGATTTAATTTGCCCGCTACGCGCTGTGAGAGCCACGTAGACGCGTCGAACGCGGCAGTTGGTACATTCATATCAAAATTAATGTATCGTGCGTTACAGGCGATTCTGGAGCGTTTCAGCGGGTTTTTAAAATTTTCTGAAAAAATAAAAACGCCCGACTTTCGCCGAGCCCCTTAATTAGTTAGTGTTATTTTTTAGAAAGGGCGTCCAAAGACTTACCCTAGACTAGCATTTTAATTTTTATTTACGATGAACTTTCATATTTTTTTCACGATTTTATTTTAGCAGTTTTTTTCTGAAAGTCAAGTGAAAATTTTTATCTAAATCACTTAGATTTTTTAAATTAATGACAAAATTACACTGAAGAAAATTATTGTAAAGCCGACGATAATTATTTTGTTGCCCAAATATTTCAAGTAGGCGGGGTTATTTTTTACGCTGTACCGGTGCGGGAATATTTCACTGTGTCCGGTGTAAATATAAATTCCTGCAAAAATTATCAAAATTCCCCAAATAGTAAACAGTATTGACGCCTCACGCATTTTAAAACCTTCTCAAGATTTTATTTTAGGAATGTTGGACTAAGACAATTCCCGCCAAAACCATCAGCATACCGACTACCATTGAAAGGGTAAGCGGTTCGCCCAAAAATACCACGCCGCCCAAAACTCCAAATACCGGCACGCCCAAAACTGAAATTGACGCCTTCGAGGCTTGCATATGTTCCAAAACGTAAACCCAAAGGAAAAACGCAAACGCCGAAGCTATAACCGCGTTGTACAAAAGGCAGGCTACAGAAATTGGCGTCCAGTAAACTAAGTGGTCGCCTTGAAGTGCCGAGAAAATCACAAGGAAAATTGCGCCGACTACCATTTGCCAAGTTGTCATTGTTATTGGTTCGCACTTAGACAATTTCGCCTTCATTATGACATTTGCAACAGCCCACGCCAACGCCGCCGACAACGCCAAAAGTATTGCAAAAAATTTCCCCGTCAAATTTATATTCATCAGTACGGCTACGCCCAAAATGCTAATTGTTATTCCAAAAATTTTTTTCTTTGTAAGCGGCTCGCGCAGGAAAAAATAAGCCAAAATCGTTACCCAAACAGGCATTGTATAATTTAAAACTGAAACTAAGCCGGCGTCAAGGAATTTGAAACAGTACTGGACGATTGACGCGCCCAATGCAATTTGAAAAAAACCTGTTATAAAAATCCAGCCCCAAAATTTTTTCGGCGGTGGCGGCAATTTTTTTATAAATGCAAAAAGCAAAAGTACTGCCGCGCCCAATGTAAATCTGTACGCCACAAAAATTTCAGGAGAAAAATACTGATTCGCCGTTTTCATTACGACAAAGTTAAAGCCCCAAATTAAACAAAGTAACAACAACAATTTGAACATTAAATCACTTCCTACAAAAAAAGACTAGGAAACAGAAAAACTATTCCCTAATCCCTATTCACTACTCCCTATTCCCTAAATACCGGCTTGTTCGCGCAGAATGTCAACTTTATCAAGTTTTTCCCAGCTGAAACCTTCGTGCCCAAAATGTCCGTACGCCGAAGTTGCTTTGTAAATCGGGCGGCGTAAATTCAACATTTTAATAATACCGGCGGGGCGTAAATCAAAATTATCTTGTACAAGTTTTGAAATTAATTTTTCGTCAACTTTGGCCGTTCCAAAAGTTTCAACGTTAACAGAAATTGGACGCGCCACGCCTATTGCATAAGAAAGTTGAATTTCGCACTTGTCGGCTAATCCGGCGGCAACAATATTTTTTGCAACGTACCGAGCCGCATAAGCCGCGCTCCTGTCAACTTTTGTAGGGTCTTTGCCGCTAAACGCGCCGCCGCCGTGCCTTGCGTACCCGCCGTAAGTATCGACTATAATTTTTCTGCCGGTTAAGCCGCTGTCGCCTTGAGGTCCGCCAATTACAAATTTTCCTGTAGGATTTACAAAATATTTAGTTTCCGGCGTCAACAATTCGGCAGGAACTGTAGGCTTGACAACGTACTGAATCATATCTTTTTTAATTTGTTCAACTGAAACTTCGGGGTTATGTTGAGTTGAAATAACGATTGTATCGACTGCAACGGGTTTACCATCTTCATAAATAACGGTTACTTGAGTTTTGCCGTCGGGGCGCAGATAATTTACTTCGCCTGTAACTTTTCTTACTTCAGCCAATCTGTAAGCTAATTTGTGAGCCAAAGAAATTGGGAGCGGCATATATTCCGGCGTTTCGTTGCAAGCGAAGCCAAACATCATACCTTGGTCGCCCGCGCCTGTTTCGTTTTTATCGTCAAAGGCATTGTCGACGCCCTGCGCGATATCCGAGGATTGTTCGTCTATTGAAACAAGCACGCCTACTGTATCAGCGTCGAAGCCGTAAGCAGAATTTGTGTAGCCAATTTCACGCACTGCCTCACGAATAATTTTGGCAATGTCAACGTAGCAGTTGGTAGAAATTTCGCCTACCACGTGAACTTGCCCTGTAGTTACAACAGTTTCACAAGCTACGCGCCCGTTAGGATCGCGTTCCAAAATTGCGTCCAAAATGCTGTCTGAAATTCTGTCTGCAACTTTGTCGGGGTGTCCTTCAGTTACAGATTCTGAAGTAAATAAAGTTCTTGCCATTTAAATCACTCCTTTAGATTTTTGAAAGTTAGCACATTTAATTTACCCTGTCAACATTTAAAATAAACCGCTGATAATACCTTCAGGAGTAATATCGATTTTTTCAGCGGCAGGGCGTTCAGGCAGTCCGGGCATTGTCAAAATATTTCCGAGCAAAACTACAACAAAGCCCGCACCCGCAGAAATTTTCACTTCACGAACTGTAACAGAAAAATCTTTCTTCAAAATTTTTTTGAGAATAAAATTTAGAAAAGCCCGCTGATAATTCCTTCAGGCGTAATATCGATTTTTTCAGCGGCAGGGCGTTTAGGCAAGCCGGGCATTGTCAAAATATTTCCGAGCAAAACTACAACAAAGCCCGCGCCCGCAGAAATTTTCACTTCACGAACTGTAACAGAAAAATCTTTCTTCAAAATTTTTTTGAGAATAAAATTTAGAAAAGCCCGCTGATAATACCTTCAGGGGTAATGTCAATTTTTTCGGCGGCAGGGCGTTTAGGCAGTCCCGGCATTGTCAAAATATTACCGAGCAAAACTACAACAAAGCCCGCGCCCGCAGAAATTTTCACTTCACGCACCGTAACAGAAAAATCTTTCGGACGCCCCAATTTTGCCGCGTCATCTGACAAAGAATATTGAGTTTTCGCAATGCAAATTGGCAAGTTTGAAAATCCTAACGCTTCAATTTCAGCAATTTGTTTCTCTGCGGCAGGAAGATAATTAACGCCGTCCGCGCCGTAAATTTTCATTGCAACGGCAGAAATTTTTTCTTTGACAGACTGATTGTCTTCATAAGTAAATTTAAAATTCGTCGGAGCGTCAAGTACAGATTCAACCGCCCGCGAAAGTTCGACGCCGCCCGCGCCGCCTTCAGCAAAAACTCTTGACGGCGCAAATTTTACATTTTTATTCGCGCAGAGTTCAGCAACCGCCGCAACTTCAGCCGGTGTATCAGTCGGAAAAGCATTCAACGCAACAACCGGCGGCAACCCGAAGCCTTGAATATTTTCAATATGCTTTTCTAAATTCGCAAGTCCAATTTTTAAAGCGTCAACATTCGGCTCGGCAAGATTATTTTTGGAAATTCCGCCGTGCATTTTAAGCGCACGAATTGTAGCAACAATTACAACGGCGTTTGGTCTTAAGCCGCTTTTTCTGCACTTAATATCCAAAAATTTTTCTGCGCCCAAATCTGCGCCGAATCCCGCTTCAGTAACAACAATATCAGCAAGTTTCAGCGCGTACTTTGTAGCTTGTACAGAGTTGCAACCGTGCGCAATATTCGCAAAAGGTCCGCCGTGAATAAGCGCGGGCGTGCCTTCCAAAGTTTGTACAAGGTTAGGTTTAATTGCGTCTTTCAGTAAAAGTGCAAGCGAGCCGGTAACATTTAAATCATTGGCGGTAATCGGCGCGCCGTCGAAATTGTACGCAACTATAATTTTGCCGAGGCGATTTTTTAAATCTTCAAAATCATTGGCAAGACAAAGAATCGCCATCATTTCAGAAGCAACGGTAATATCAAAGCCACTTTCACGCGGGACGCCGTTAGCCTTGCCGCCCAATCCCACAACAATATTTCTAAGTGCGCGGTCGTTTAAATCTAAAACTCTTTTCCAGACAACGCGGCGCACGTCAATTTTTAATTCGTTGCCGTGATGAATGTGATTATCCAAAACAGCGGCTAAAAGATTGTGCGCGGTTGTAAGGGCGTGAAAATCGCCGGTAAAATGCAGGTTAATATCTTCCATTGGAACAACTTGAGCGTAGCCGCCGCCTGCCGCGCCGCCCTTAATTCCAAAACAAGGACCAAGCGAAGGCTCGCGCAGTGCAACACAAACTTTTTTACCAATTTTGGCGAAGGCGTCGGCAAGCCCTATTGAAGTGGTAGTTTTGCCGTCTCCGGCGGGCGTGGGTGTTATTTCCGTCATTAAAATTACTTTTCCGTCGGGATTATCTTTGACACGCTGCCAAACTTCTTTTGAAATTTTCGCCTTGAATTTTCCGTACAATTCCAAATCGTCGGCAGTAAGATTTAATTTTTCGGCTATCGCAGTAATATTTTGAATTTTAGCCTGTTGGGCAATTTCAACATCGCTTAACATAAAAATTCCTCCAAATAAAAAATTAAAACTCGGAAGCCGTCAAGGATGACGGCTCCGGAACCTGCCGCGCGCAGGTCGCGTGATGTGACCGCACTTGCGCGGCGATTCTTTCTTTTGGCAGGGTTTTCTTTCTTCTAAAGAAAGAAAAGCCGTATTAGATTAAAAATAAAATAAAATAAA
>JAFSZS010000064.1 GCA_017455645.1 Selenomonadaceae bacterium
AAATGAGCGGCTTAAAATACAGCAGTGCGCGTGATTGGGCAAATTACATTGCGGGCGTTGTTGATGTCTTTGAAAAAGCCGGCTACAAGGCAACGCACGGGTTCGACATTGTACTTTATGGAACTTTACCGGCGGGCGCGGGCTTAAGTTCTTCGGCGTCTCTTGAAGTTTTAATGGCTGTTATTCTCAATGAAAATTTCAACTTTGGGCTTGATATGGTTACAATGGTTAAATTTTCTCAAAAGGCAGAAAATGAATTTGTCGGTATGAATTGCGGGATTATGGATCAGTTCGCAGTTGGAATGGGTAAAAAGGACTGCGCAATTTTGCTGGACTGCAACACTTTGAAATATCGCTACAGCCAAATTAAATTGGACGGTTGCTCGATTGTCATTACCAATACAAACAAGCCGCACTCTTTGGTAACTTCAGCTTACAACGAACGCCGCAGCCAATGTGAACACGCTTTAAAGGAAGTCCAAAAAGTTAAGCCGGAGCTGAAAAGTTGGGGCGAACTTTCCAAAGAAGAATTTGACGCGTTGAAAGAAAATATCACAGATCCTATTGAAAGACTGCGCGCGCGTCATGCAGTGTACGAAAATCAACGCACGCTTGAGGCTGTCGCCGCGCTTGAAAATAATGACATTGAAAAATTTGGCAAACTTATGAAGGCGTCGCACGTTTCACTTTGTGAAGATTATGACGTTACGGGCGTTGAACTTGATACACTTGCAGAATTGGCTTGGACGGTTGAAGGTTGTATCGGTTCCAGAATGACGGGCGCAGGTTTTGGCGGTTCCACTGTCAGCATTGTTAAAAATTCGGCGATTGAAGAATTTAAAAAAGTTATCGAGGAAGGCTACACCAAAAAAGTTGGCTACGCGCCCAGCTTTTACGTTGCAGATATTTCCGACGGAACGCATAAGATTTAGGAATTAGGCAAGAGGCAAGAGGCAGTAGGTATTATAAATTTTTCAATTCCCTTTTGCCTCTTTACTAATGCATACTGCCTAAAAACGACTGAAAGGAGCGAATTTAGAATGGCAATTTTAGTTTGTGGCGGCGCAGGTTATATCGGTTCGCACGCCGTGCATCAGCTTGTGGCGAAGGGCGAAGAAGTTGTAATAGTTGACAATTTGCAAACAGGACACCGCAAGGCAATTAATCCCGCGGCGAAATTTTACGAGGGCGATATTCGCAACTACGACGTTTTGGCAAAAATTTTTACTGAAAACAAAATTGAGGCGGTAATTCATTTTGCGGCAAATTCACTGGTCGGCGAAAGTGTCCAAAATCCGCTCAAATATTTCAACAATAATGTTTACGGTATGCAAGTTCTTCTTGAATCAATGGTAAAATTCGGCGTTGATAAAATCGTTTTCAGTTCCACGGCGGCAACTTACGGCGAGCCGGAAAAAGTTCCAATCGAAGAAAACGATAAAACCGAGCCTACCAATCCTTACGGCGAATCAAAATTAATTATGGAACGTATGATGAAATGGGTTAGCCGCGCAAATGGCGTGCGCTTTGTAAGTCTTCGTTACTTCAACGCGGCGGGCGCACTTGAGGACGGCTCCATTGGCGAAGACCATAAATGCGAAACTCATTTAATCCCGCTGATTTTACAAGTACCGCTCGGCAAGCGCGATCATATTACAGTTTTTGGTGATGATTATCCTACTCCAGATGGTACTTGCCTGCGTGATTATATTCATGTTATCGACTTGGCGGACGCGCACATTTTGGCTTTAAATTATCTGCGCGAAGGCGGCGAAAGTAATATTTTCAATCTCGGCAACGGGCAAGGTTTTTCAGTGAAAGAAATGATTGTTGCCGCAGAAAAAGTTACCGGGCAAAGTATCAAAACTGAAATGGGCGCACGTCGCGCAGGAGACCCCGCGCAGTTAATCGCCTCCAGTGAAAAAGCTAGAAAAGTTTTGAAGTGGAACCCGCAATTTGCAAACGTTGAAAAAGTTATTGAAACTGCGTGGACGTGGCATAAAAACCACCCGAACGGCTACGAAGATTAAGGAGGCGTTGAAATTGTCAATTAACACTGAAATTAATCGCCTGCTGAATTTTGCGAAACAGCAAAAATTAATGGCGGCAACTGACGAATTTTACGCGGCTAACAGATTGATTGACTTGTTGCACGTACCGGAATTTGTACCGGAAAAAATTGACGAAACTTTGGAAACTGCAACGCCAATTCTTGAAAATATGCTTGACTACGCCGCCGCCGAAAATCTTATCGAAAATACAGTTAATGAACGCGACCTTTTCGATACAAGAATAATGGATTGTGTTATGCCGCGTCCAAGTGAAGTTATCCAAAACTTTCGCGCAGATTATCAGCAATCGCCGCAACTTGCCACTGACAATTATTATAAACTTAGCATCGCTTCAAATTACATTCGCAAAACTCGTATTGATAAAAATGTTGTCTGGAAATCTGAAACAGAATACGGCGCACTTGATTTAACAATTAATCTTTCAAAGCCGGAAAAAGATCCGCGGGATATTGCAAAGGCTAAAAGCGTTAAAGCGACAGGTTATCCCAAATGTTTGCTCTGCCGTGAAAATGAAGGTTACGCCGGACACGCCAACCACCCCGCGCGCGAAACTCACAGAATTATTCCGCTGAATTTCCGCGGTCATGAATGGTTTTTGCAATATTCGCCGTACACTTACTACAATGAACATTGCATAGTTTTGAACAGTGAACACGTCCCAATGAAAATTAACCGTGATACTTTTGAAAATATCTGCGACTTCATTACCGAATTTCCACATTATTTTGTTGGCTCCAATGCAGATTTACCTATTGTCGGCGGCTCTATTCTTTCGCACGATCATTATCAAGGCGGACACTATACTTTTCCAATGGCTGAAGCGAAAATCGAAAAAGAATATTCCTTCGCAGGTTTTCCGGAAGTTAAGGCGGGACGCGTTAAATGGCCTATGTCAACACTTCGCCTTCAATCCGAAAATCGCAAGCAGTTAATTGATCTTGCAGAAAAAATTTTGGCGGCGTGGAGAAAATATTCAGATGAAAGCGTTGGGATTTTGGCAGAAACTGACGCTCCGCACAATACAATTACACCTATTGGCAGGAGACGCGGCGCGGCTTACGAATTGGATTTAGTTTTCAGAAACAACCGCACAAGCGAAGAGCACCCGCTCGGAATTTATCACCCGCACGCCGAAGTTCACCATATCAAAAAAGAAAATATCGGCTTAATTGAAGTTATGGGGCTTGCCGTACTTCCTGCGCGACTGAAAGACGAAATGGCGCACGTCAAGGAAAATCTTTTGAAGGGTACAGAGGATATTTCAAACATTGAAGATATTGCAAAACATTCAGATTGGTACAAAAAAATTCGTGAAAAATACAGCTCCATTACCGCAGAAAATGTTGACGAAATTCTTAAAACTGAAATTGGCTTAGTTTTCAGCATTGTACTTGAACACGCCGGAGTTTTTAAACGCAACGAACAGGGACAATCCGCCTTCGATAAATTCATTGAAAGTATCTAATTTGTAAAGGTTTTCAGTTGCTATATTCGCCAAGTGTAGTAAAATGTAAAAAAAACTATACAAGGCGGGTGTAAAAAAAGAATGGAAAAAAATAAAATGGGAATATTTGAAGTAGCAGATAGGGCAGGAGTTTCAATCGCAACTGTCAGCCGCGTCTTAAATGGCAGTGATTTAGTTAAGGCTAACACTCGCCAAAAAGTACAAAAAGTTATTGACGAAATGAATTATGTCCCCTACGCTGCGGCAACCAGAGAGAGGATCGAAAAAGAATTGAGTGCAAGAAATATCCGAGACATCGGAGTAATTTTGCCTAGCGTTTATAATAAATTTTTTGCTGAAGTCCTTGAAGGTATTGAACACAGTTTGCGCCACGAATCTTATTTTTTAATGTTGAATTGTGCGAGGAATAACGCCGAACGCGAAATGAATTGTATCCGCGCAATGCTCAAAAGAAAAGTTTCTGGGATTATAATTTTGAGTCCAAACACTCAAGATTTTGAAGAAGAATTTTACCGCGAAGCAGTGCAAAAAATACCGCTTGTCTTTGTAAACGCCTACTTTAAAATTCCCGGCGCGTCTTACGTTGAAAACGACGAAGAGGCGGGCACGCTTGACGCAATTCGTTACCTTTTCAATCTTGGTCATGAAAAAATTCTTATGGTCAGCGGAATTAATTCAGATTCTTACACCATCAAAGAAAAAGCTTTCAAGGATATAATGCAAAGTAAAAATATCGGTACAAAAAATTACATTGTAAATATTGAGGCGGGCAATTCGCCTGAAACGGTTGACTTGACGACAAAAATTTTGCTTGACATTCTGCCAAAAACTGACGCCACTGCAATTTTCTGTTGCAACGATTTAATGGCTGTCGGCGCGTTGAACGCCTGCAAACAACTTAATTTTAAGGTTCCGGAAGATTTTTCAATTATCGGCTACGACAACACCTCCATTGCAAATATCGTTACGCCGAAATTAACAAGCGTTGATCAAAATATGTTTCAGCTTGGCAGGAACGCCGCAAAACTTTTAATTGAAAAAATTTCTACCGGTCAATCTAAGCGTATTACTTTTTATAATTCTATCGTGGAGCGTGAATCTACCGCGCCCGCCAAAGTTCGAGGCTTACAATGAAAAACGAAGATAAAATTTTAAATTGGGCGGCTGAATTGCAAAGTTTGGCGCAAGGCGGCTTACATTACAGCAAAGATAAATTTGACATTGAACGCTTCCAAAGAATCAGGGAAATTGCCGCCGAAATGGTCGCCTGTAAAACTGATTTAAATTTTGAAAAAGTTCAAGAATTGTTTTGCGGAGATGAAGGCTACCAAACGCCGAAAGTTGATACACGCGCTGCAATTTTCAAAGATGAAAAAATTTTGCTCGTTCGTGAAAACAGCGGAAATTGGGCAATGCCCGGCGGCTGGTGCGATTTCAACCTTTCGCCCGCTGAAAATACTGTAAAAGAGGCAAAGGAAGAGGCGGGGCTTGATATTTCGGTTGATAAAATTGTTGCAGTTCAGGACAGAGCAAAACGTAATTTCCCTGAATATATTTTTGGCGTTGTAAAAATTTTTTATCTTTGCACTGCGCGAGGCGGCGAATTTCAAAAAAATATTGAAACGCTTGAATCCAAATATTTTGCTGAAGACGAATTGCCGCCAATGGCAAATGAAAAATGTACCGCCGAACAGGTTAAACTTTGTTTCAAGGCTCATCGCGCAGATTTTTGGGAAGTTCAATTTGATTAAAAATTTCTAAGTTAGGAGGAATACTCATGGCATTTGATTTAAAAAAATTGGCAGACCCCGAATATTTTCAAGAAAACAGACTTCCGGCACATTCAGATCACAAATATTTTGCAGATTTTAACGAATTGGCAAGCGGGCAAACAAAATTTGCGCGTTCCTTGAGTGGACTTTGGAATTTTGCATTTGCGCCGAATTTGGAACTTATTCCCAAAAATTTTGAAAGTGAAGATTTTGACTGCCGCGCGTGGTCAACAATTCGCGTTCCGGCTCATATTCAAATGGAAGGTTACGGCAAGCCGCAATACATTAACACGCCGTACCCTTGGGACGGGCACGAAGTCATTCATCAGGGCGAAATTCCAACGCGTGAAAATCCCGTTGCCTGTTACGTAAAATATTTCAACGCGCCGGAAAATTGGCAGAAATTTTTCATAAGTTTTCAAGGCGCAGAATCCGGAATTGCTGTTTGGCTGAACGGTAATTTTGTCGGTTACAGTGAAGATTCTTTCACGCCTTCAGATTTTGAGCTGACGCCGTTTATTAAGCAGGGCGAAAATAAATTGGCGGTTGCGGTTTTCAGATTTACCAGCGGCAGTTGGCTTGAAGATCAAGATTTTTGGAGATTCAGCGGGCTTTTCCGTGACGTCATTTTGTACACCAAGCCGGAAATTCATTTGGAAGATATTTTTGTACACGCCGCGCCAATTAACAATTACACCGACGGCAATTTGAAAATTGAAACAAAATGGAATAACGACGCAGAAAAAATTGTTGAGTTGAAAATTTTTGACAAAGATAATTCTTGCGTGCTTGAAGATTCTCAAAAATTCGGCGGCGCAGAAAAAGTTTTTGAATTTGAAATTAAAAATGTTGCGTTGTGGAGTGCCGAATATCCTAACCTGTACCGCGCACTTTTCATTGTAAAAAATTCTGCCGGCGAAATTGTCGAAGTTATCCCGCAAAATATCGGATTCCGTGAATTTAAAATGGACAGAAACATTATGAAAATTAACGGCAAGCGAATTGTTTTCAAGGGCGTAAATCGTCATGAATTTGACTGCTACAACGGCAGAGCTTGCAACCCCGCCGATTTGGAAAAAGATATTGTCAATCTCAAGAAAAATAATATTAACGCGCTGCGCACTTCACATTATCCCAATCCAACGCGCCTTTATGAACTTTGCGATATTTACGGGATTTATATGATTGACGAGGCGAACGTTGAAACGCACGGCTCCTGGATGAGAAACGGCGGCTGTTATCGTGATGAAAATACCGTACCCGGCGACAATCCCAAATGGCTTGCGCCGCTCCTTGACAGGGCAAAGTCTATGGTTGAGCGTGACAAAAACCACCCGGCAATTTTAATTTGGTCGTGCGGTAATGAATCTTGCGGCGGCAAAAATCTTTTTGAAATGAGCGAATTTTACAGAAAACGCGATTCAAGCCGCCTCGTTCACTACGAAAGTATTTTCTGGGACAGACGCTACAACGGCACTTCAGATTTTGAAAGTCAAATGTACACAACCGTTGCCAATATTAAAAAATTCCTTGCCGAACACCGCGACAAGCCTTTTGTTTGCTGTGAATATTCGCACTCAATGGGAAATTCTACCGGCGGCATTTCCAAATACACGAAACTTACTGAAGAGGATGAACTTTATCAGGGCGGCTTTATTTGGGATTTTGCAGATCAGGCGATTATGACAGATGAAGGCTTGAAATACGGCGGCGATTTTGGCGACCGTGCAAGCGATTATAATTTCAGCGGCAACGGCATTTTCTTTGCAGATCATTCACCAACTACAAAATTGCAGGAAGTTAAATTCTGTTACCAAAACTTTGAAATTTTGCCGAGTCAAAACGCCGTGAAAATTATCAACAAAAGTTTGTTTACCGATGTTGCAGATTTTGATTTAAAATTGGTACTCCTGCGCAAAGGCTTTGAAGTTTGGAATAAAATTATTGACGCGCCAAAAATTGCTCCTGCCGAAACGGGCGAAATTAAAATTGACTTGCCGAATTACGGCGCGGGCGAATATGTTTTGACTGCCTCACTTTGCCTTAAAACTGAAAATAATTTTGCGCCGCGCGGCTTTGAAATTGCATTTGGGCAAACTGTTTTCAATGTTGACGCGGCTAACTCCGAAATTTCGGCGTGGCTCAACAAGAAAGACAGTTACCAGCCGGTTAAACCGCTTGACAATTTCAAAAAATTCCGCGTTGTTCAAAGTGATGTTAATTTGGGCGTTTACGGCGAAGGTTTTTCGTATATGTTTTCAAGTTCCGCCGCCACTTTGACAAGTATCAAGTATAACGGCGAAGAATTTATTTCAAATTTCCCTGTACCGAATTTTTGGCGTGCACCGATTGATAACGATTACGGCAACGGGCAACATATGGACAGCGCGCAGTGGAAACTTGCAAGCCTTTATAAAAAGTGCGTCAAGATTGAGTATCGCGCAGATGACAAAGATTTTGAAACCGTTGAAAATTATTTCGGCAAAAAGTTTAACGGCGAAATTTGGGCAGATACTTTTGAAGTTAAATACACGTACGAACTTATGACGACGCCGCGCAGTTTCTGCACTGTAAGCTACAAAGTTCATGAATGCGGCAGCTTGCAAGTCGCGCAGGACTACAAAAAAGTTGAAGGGCTTGCTGAATTTCCTGACTTTTCAATTTTGTTTACACTGCCGAAAAAATACACGCAAATTAAATTTTATGGACTTGGACCGCTTGACAATTACAGAGACAGGCTCGAAGGTGCGCGGCTCGGAATTTACGACACAAATATTTTTGAAGAAGTTGAGCCGTACCTTTTGCCGCAGGAAACTGGTAACCATTGCGGCGTACGTTGGTTTGAAGTTGTTGACGAACGCGGGCGCGGCTTAAAATTCTTTGGCGGAATTTTTGAGGCGTCGGCTCTTCCTTACAGTCCGCACGAATTGGAAAACGCACGCCACCAAGAAGAATTGCCTAAACACCACAACACTTTTGTAAAAATTTCTGCCGGTCAATGTGGCGTTGGCGGCGATGATTCTTGGGGTTCGCCCGTCCTTGACGAATATAAAATTAAAAATGAAGATAAACACTTTGAATTTTGGGTAAAAGGGGTGTAAAAATGATTTCTGCTGAAAATAATATTTTCCATTTGCGCAACGATTTTTTCAGTTACGTTTTTGAAATTTCCAAAGGTAAACATTTGCTCCACCGTTATTGGGGCAGACCGATTAAAGAATTTCACGACAGCGCGCCGTTGCAGGGAATTGACCGCGGATTCAGCGGGCAGCTTAACGATTTTGAAAATGAGCGTACATATTCGCTTGACGTTTTGCCGCAAGAATACCCCGTGCGCGGGCATACAGATTTTAGGATTCCGGCTTATACAGTCGAACTTGAAAACGGCACAAACATTACCGAATTGAATTATTCTGCGCACAAAATTTTTGACGGCAAGCCAACTTTGAAAGGTTTACCTGCAAGTTTCGGCGGCGGGCAAACTTTGGAAATTGAATTGAAGGACGCCTGCGCGAATTTTACAGTTTATCTTTACTACACGATTTTTGAAGACTTGCCAATTTTGACGCGCTCGGTAAAATTTGTAAATACCGGCTCCAAAAAATTTAAAATTCAAAACGCGGCAAGCGCGGCTGTCGATTTTTCAGATAACGATTTTGAAATTATCAGCTTGTACGGCGGGCACGCGGCAGAAAGGACGATTCAGCGTCAAAAAATTTCCCGCGGGATTTTTGAAGTTTCAAGCACGCGCGGCGCAAGTTCTCACCAACAATCGCCTTTCATTGCACTTGCAAGACCTGACGCAACCGAATTTAGCGGCGAAGTTTACGCGGCAAGCTTGATTTACAGCGGCAGTTTTGCGGCGAAAGTTGAGGCTGAACAATTTGGAACAACGCGTCTTGTTATCGGCTTAAATCCTGAAGTTTTCAGCTGGACTCTCGCGCAGGGCGAAGAATTTCAAACGCCGGAAGTTGTACTGAATTTTTCTGCAACCGGTTTAAATGGAATGTCGCAAGCTTACCACAAATTTTATCGTGAACATTTGATTCGCGGCAAGTTCAAAGATCAAGTGCGCCCAATTTTGGTAAACAACTGGGAGGCAACTTATTTTGACTTCAACGAAGAAAAAATTATTGCGTTGGCGGATTGTGCAAAAGATTTGGGGCTTGAACTTGTTGTACTTGACGACGGCTGGTTTGGCAAGCGCAATGATGATAATTCTTCGCTCGGTGATTGGTTTGTTAATACCGCAAAATTGCCGCGCGGCTTGAAAGGCTTAGCTGATGAAATTCACAGCCGCGGCTTAAAATTTGGTGTTTGGGTTGAGCCGGAAATGGTAAATGTTGACAGTGAACTTTACCGCGCCCACCCGGATTGGATTTTACACGTGCCGGATTATAAACCGAGTTTCAGCCGCCATCAGTTGATTTTGGATTTATCCCGCGCAGATGTCAGGGAATATGTTTTGGACGCAATGCGCAAAGTTTTTTCTTCCGCGCCTATCGATTATGTTAAATGGGATATGAACCGCCACATGACAGAATCTTTCAGCGCAAAATTGCCGCCCGAACGTCAACTTGAAACGCAACACCGCTACATGCTCGGCTTGTACGAAATTATGGAAGCACTTGTTACAGAATTTCCGGATATTTTATTTGAAAGTTGCAGCGGCGGCGGCGGGCGTTTTGACGCGGGAATTTTATATTACATGCCGCAAACTTGGACAAGCGACGATACAGATGCAGTTTGCCGCCTCTCAATTCAAGCGGGTACAGGCTTAGCATTCCCGATTATTTCTCAAGGCGCGCACGTTTCGGTTACGCCTAATCATCAAGTAGGGCGCGTTACACCTTTGCAAATGAGAACTTTCGTTGCAATGGCGGGGACTTTCGGCTACGAACTTGATATTACAAAAATGAGCGACGCCGAAAAAGCCGAAGTTAAAGATTATGTTGCACTGTACAAAGAAATTCGCCCGACAATTCAGCTCGGAAAATTCACGCGCCTTTTAACCGGCGGCAACGAATACGCTTGGCAGTTTGAGGACGATTCAAAAGTTATTGCAATGTATTTCAAAATTTTGTCTAAGCCGGCTGAACCTATCAGAATTTTAAAATTGGCAGGGCTTGACGCGAATAAATCTTACAAATTGACAAAATATTTGCCGCCCAAAAAGTTAAGCGTTGACGGCGGACCACAAAAAATTTCCTTCGACGCAAAAACTTTCAACGGCGATGAATTAATGTACTGCGGTATTGCCGTGCCGAAAATTGAAACTGACTTTGCCGCTTACATGTGGATTTTTGAAAAATAAATTTTAATTTTAAATTTTGGGAGGTAGGTTGATTTTTTCTGCCTGCCTCTTTTTTTTAGGAGGTTTTAATTATGGAAATTTTAAAAACAGATTTTGGCAAAACTTCAAGCGGTAAAGCCGTAGAATGTTACGAGTTGAAAAATTCAGCCGGTACAACTGCAAAAATTTTAACTTATGGCGCACGCCTCCAAAGTTGGATTTTTAACGGCGTTGACGTTGTTTTGGGCTACGATAATATGACTGCTTATGAAAAAGATTCTGCGTATATCGGCGCGGTTGTTGGGCGTTGCGCAAACAGAATCGGTGGCGCAAAATTTGAATTGGGCGGCAAAATTTACAATATCGACAAAAACGACGGCGGCAAAAATCATTTGCACGGCGGCTTTAACGGCTTTGAGAAAAAAATTTGGGCGGCTGAAATTTTGAATGACGGCTTGAAATTATCGGTTGAAAGTCCCGACGGTGAAGGCGGTTATCCCGGCAATTTCAAAGCAAGCGTAATTTACAGATTGACTGAAGACAACGCGCTTGAAATTGAGTACTCGGCAACTTCAGACGCTGATACACTTTGCAACTTGACGAATCACACTTATTTTAATTTGGACGGCTTTAACAGCGGCGATATTTTACAGCAGAAAATTCAAATTTTGGCAGATTCTTACACGTGGGCAAATTCTGAATCAGTGCCGGACGGCAGAATTTTACCGGTTGACAATACGCCAATGGACCTGCGCGAATTTCATAAAATCGGCGAACATATCGACGACGATTTTGACGAATTGAATTTTGGGCAAGGCTACGACCATAATTTTTGCATTGGAAAATTGGGCGAATTAAAAAAAGCCGCCGTTGCTGAAGCTGCAACAAGCGGTATTAAATTGGAAGTTTTTACAACTGCGCCCGGGCTTCAATTTTACGCGGGAAATTTTTTGAGCGGCAACCCTGCCGGTAAAGGCGGCGTTGAAATTGTGCGTCGCGCAGGTTTTGCTCTGGAGTCTCAATTTTACCCCAATGCTGTTAATCTGCCAAATTTCGACAAGCCAATTTTAAAATCCGGCGAAATTTTTACTTCCAAAACAATCTACAGACTTTCAACTAAATAATTTTTGAAGAATAAATCTGCGCGACGCTCACCATTACAACGATGGTGCGATTATGGCGCTTACGGCTTATGCCCGAGAGTGAAATCGTCGCCGATCTGATAGTGCTGTATCAGAAATTTTCTATCTTATAAAGGAAAAATTCTTCAGGTGTTGAATACCAGCGAAAGAAATTTGTACTTGAAGGGGGAGAGGAAGATGCTCGGAAAATGTAATTTGCGCAAAAAGATTAAAGAATTCACTCAATTTATTCGTACAAAGTTAAATTTATCTTCTCCTTTGAATATGGTTGAGGTCGTAAAGACTCGAAAAGCAAATCGTGGTACGTCAACAGTTTTCCACTGCTCATGAATTAGGATATCTTTGCCTGCATAAAATGAATAAGGAATATAATCAATGCAACGACGGTACTTACTATCGTAAAAATTTAGCCAATTTACAAGATGTTGCTGACAAATTTAGAGTATCCAGACAAGCTACTAGAATGAGACTTCTCGAAACATTATACATCCTACTTTATCGTCCACCAATGAATTATTTTCAAACAAAACTTTTGATTTTTTAGATCCTGAAATTGATGAAGGTTTTCGTATTGCTAAATATGCAGTAAAAAATAGAATCCTATCAAAGATTAAACGGAATATGGAACGACAGGGTATTTCTCTCCTCGTTATGTATTTACCCTCGTGCAAGGATATTCATGATTACTTAGAATATGATGAACTAGAACTGACAACTTTCACCTAGAAAATGAATCTAGCGAGATTGTACGCCGATTAAAAGATGCAGACTATAAACCCGACGATAAAAAACGTACTAATTTGCCTCCAGAAGTTCATGTTGTATGTACTTCTTTTAACGATACGATGGCTCTTGGTATCATAGTTTTAGGAAAATGTCTACCTCATGATAATAAAACTGATTTTATTCCTATAACCATACAAGAAGTTGATAAATTAATTGGAAAAATTGTAGCTTCTTTCAAAGAAAACGCAAAAAAGCATTTGAAATTTATGAAAAACTAAACTGCAGCTCCCACTCAAATAATCCATAGTATAACATTAGTACATAGTTTACTTCCCCTAAAAGGCAAAAACCTAAACCTCCTTTGTGCTACATTGCATTCAGGAGGTTTATTCTATGGCAACATACCACTTACGAGTAAAAAAAA
>JAFSZS010000065.1 GCA_017455645.1 Selenomonadaceae bacterium
ATACTAATTTTAAAACTTATTATACCCCCCCCGATTTGATTTTGTCAAGAAAAAATTTCAACCGGCTTTGAAATTGTAAACCGGTTTCATAACTTCGATAATTTCTACAGTTTCGCCGATAACGTCAATAATATCGTCAAGTGTTTTGTAAGCTTGCGGCGATTCGTCCAAAGTTTCTTCACTTACTGAAGTTGTATAAATCCCCGCCATTGAGTTTTGAAAATCTTCAAGCGAAATTGAATCTTTAGCCTCGCCGCGTGACATTATACGCCCTGCGCCGTGCGGAGCCGAATAATTCCAATCAGCGTTGCCTTTACCTACCGCCAAAACCGAGCCGTCACGCATATTTATTGGAATTAAAACACGTTCGCCCGCGTGCGCCGCAATAGCTCCCTTGCGCAAAATCATTTCCTCAACGTCAATATAATTGTGGATTGTATGAAAACTTTCAAGCGCGGTTAAGCCGGTTTTCTTCAAAAGAATTTCAGCCATTCGTTCACGATTCAGCCGAGCAAATCTTTGACAAATTTCTATATCGTGCAAGTACTGCGCCAAATATTTTCCGTAAACAAAGCATAAATCGTGCGGCGTGTCAGTTTTTTTAACTTTAAATTGGCGGTGTAATTCTTTTATCGCCTCTTGAATTTCTTTGCGACGACCGGCGGCTTTATATTCGCTGATAATTTTTTCCTGCTCTTTGAACATTTCATCTTTGCCAATAGCTAAATCGACAGCCAACTTTTGGTAAATTTCGGCAACCTGTTTACCCAAATTTCTACTGCCGCTGTGAATGACTAAATAAAAAGTGCCGTCTGCAGATTTATCAATTTCTATAAAGTGGTTGCCGCCGCCCAATGTGCCGATACTTCGTTCAATCCTGCGCGAATCTTTCAAACTTCGGCAACAAAATAATTCCTGCAAGTCGAAACGTTCGCCGCGGCTCTCCCAAACATTTTTGCCGGAAGGTATGAAGTGCGCCGCTTCGTCAAATTTTTCAAAGTCAATTTTATCTGCGTCTAGTTTAACCGTGTACATTCCGCAACCAATATCAACGCCTACAACGTTTGGAACGGCTTTATCTTGAATCGTCATTGTTGTGCCGATTGTGCAACCCGCGCCCGCGTGTACGTCGGGCATTATCCTAATTTTACTGCCGCTTGTAAATTCGTAGTCGCACATTCGCTTAATTTGTTCTCGCGCAGATTCTTCCATAACCTTTGCAAATGAAATTGCTGTGTTGTACTTGCCTATAATTTCTTCCACCTTAAAAAAACCCCCTTATCCCTTAATCCTTATCCCTTAATCCTTAATCCTTAACCCCTAAATCAGCACGGGTTTAAATGTATCATAATATGCTTGACGCTCGGAAAATTTTTTTCTATATCGTCATGAAGATTTTCTGCAATTTCGTGCGCCTCAAGCAGCGGCAGTTGTCCATTAACCGAAATTTCCAACTCAACATAAATTCTATTTCCAAATTCCCGCGTCTTCATTAAGTCTATCGAATGAATTTCGCCATAACTCAAAATTTTTTCGCGCAGGGCATTTTCAAGGGCAATATCGCCGGTATGGTCAACCATTTTTTCTATCGCCTCACGGAAAATATCAAACGCCGCCTTTGCTATGAAGAAACAAATAAAAAGCCCTGCAACGGGGTCAAGTACCGGTAAACCCATTCTCGCGCCGACAATTCCTATCAACGCTCCAACCGAGGACAGCGCGTCAGAATGATGGTGCCACGCGTCAGCCATTAACGCCTCTGAATGTATCAGCCTTGCAAAGTGCCGCGTATACCAAAACATCATTTCTTTTACAATGATTGAAATTACCGCCGCCGCTATTGCCAATGTGCCCGGTACTGCCAATTCTTCTGTTTCGGCAGATAAAATCTTTTGTACACTTTCATAACCGATAAAAATACCCGTCAACAATAAAAGCATTGCCAAAATTATTGCCGCTACACATTCCAGCCGCTCGTGTCCGTACGGGTGTTCTTTGTCTTCAGCCTTCGCAGAAAGTTTAACGCCTATCATTACAATTATTGTGCTGAAAACATCTGACGCCGAATGTATCGCATCTGAAATCATCGCGCCCGAATTTGCAACCACGCCCGCCACAAATTTTATTGCTGAAAGTATCACATTCACTGCCAAACTTTTTTGCGATACTTCCATTGCAATTTGTATTTGTTTTTCCAAGAAAAATCCTCCTACAAAAAAAATAAGCCGCTTTACAATACGGCTGCAACCTGTTATAATCTGCGCTGTAAAGGCTGTCGATTATCGGCTTTCCCCTGTCACAGGGGGTGATATGCATGAGAAAAATTGACTGGATAAACCTTGCGTTGAATACAGCTAATCTCATTGCCGCTATCATTGGTCTGCTGGACTAAAACCTAACAACAAAAAAGCCGCTTGCAATCGCAGCGCACATAAATTGATATATAACTAATCAATGGGGCGAGTCGAGATTCCAAATCGACAAGCCTTTTTCATTTGCCAAAAATCATTTACGCTGAAATTATAGCCGCAAATTTTTATTTCGTCAACCTTTACAGTATGAAAATATTCTGTTATAATCTGCGCTGTAAAGGCTGTCGGTTTTCGGCTTTCCCCGAGAGGGGAGGTGATGTCGATGACGAAGTACCAGATTATCAGCTTAGCTATTTCCGGCGCAAGTCTTATCGTCAGCATCATTTCGCTCTTTAAATAAACTTTAGAGACGAAAAAAGCCGCTAACGTTGCGGCAAGCACACTATATTTAGGGGCGAGTCGAGG
>JAFSZS010000066.1 GCA_017455645.1 Selenomonadaceae bacterium
GCTAAGGTTAGAATGTTGCAAGGCGCAACTGACGAATCAGCGAATGTACGGGTCTAAATCCATAATATATAGAAATGTATATACCGCTAAGGCGGCGCAAGTGGGGTTAAGTAAAGATTGCTAGTATGAAAAACCTTATAACGTTACAGGCGTTATCAAGCTTGCAGACTCATAGTTGAAACCTAAGGCTAAATGCACAGATAGGGTAATTGGAACAAGGAAAGGCGTGGAATTGGAAACAATCTGCAGACGAAGAAAATAAGCTGCTTAATCTGCGCTGAAAAGTAGAGCTCGAACCGTTGAAGGTACTGTAATGGTATTTGAGGAATGGGCTCAAGTCTTTGACAACTAAATATATCAATCAATCGAATAAGAATTCGAGCAAGACAAAAAGGACGCCCCGAAAGGAGGCGAAACCTTACAACATCTACAGCGAACTGTACGAGAGGGCAAAACGCGGCGACACCTTCAAAAACTTAATGCAGTTAGTTATAAGCCGTGAAAATATCCTGCTTGCGTACAGAAACATTAAAAACAATACCGGCAGTACAACTGCAGGTACGGACAAAATTACAATCAATGACATTAAAAATTTGACAGTAGACGAAGTTGTAGAAAAGGTAAGACACATTCTTGACGGCACAAGCACGGTTACCGCCCAAAACCAATCAGGCGAAAGTATATACCCAAGCCAAATGGCGACCTACGCCCGCTGGGTATACCGTGTATTTGGGACAGATTAATTTAGCAATGTTTCAAACAAATTTTAGAGCCGATATGTGAGGCAAAATTCAGCAAGCACAGTTACGGATTCAGACCCAACTTATCAACTGAAAACGCAATAGCGGACGCACAAAAACGAATGAGTTTAGGACACTTACATTTTGTAATTGAGTTTGACATTAAGAAATTCTTCGACAACGTGAACCACTCAAAATTAATTCGTCAAATGTGGACACTGGGAATTAGGGATACACAGTTACTTTACAACATTAAACAAATTTTAAAAGCACCAATCAAAGAAAAGCACAGGCTGATATACCCTGTCAAAGGCACGCCACAAGGCGGAATTATTTCACCACTTTTAGCAAACATAACACTAAACGAGCTTGACCATTGGGTAGAAAGCAACTGGGAAGAAAATCCTGTTGTTTACAAATACTCCATAAATAGTAGAGGCTCAAAAAGTAGCGGATATACAGCAATGCGCAAAACTAAACTAAAAGAAATGTACATAGTAAGGTATGCAGACGACTTCAGAATATTTTGCAGAACAAAAACAGCGGCAGAAAAAACCAGAATTGCAATTACGCAATGGTTACAGGAAAGGCTTAAGTTGGAAGTATCACCAGATAAAACGCGAGTGGTAAACGTCAAGAAAAAATATTCAGAATTTCTAGGATTCAAAATCAAAGTACGCCCAAAGGCAAAAAAGCTCGTAACTGAATCACATATTGCGGACAATAAAATAAAATCTGTAACACAAAAACTAAAAAAGCAAATTAAGCACATACAACGCCCGAGACCGAAAGTAAAACTTGCCGAGGAAATTTGGCAGTATAACTTAATGGTTAGAGGTATTCAAAACTACTATCAAATAGCAACGCACATTAGCATTGATTGTCAGAAAATAGGCAGAGCAGTCAACACAATCATTAAAAATCGCCTAAACGTCAGCAGAACAGGGCGCAAGCTCACAAAAGCTGAAAAGGCACGGTATGGAAAATCTAAGCAGTTACGTTACATAGCAAACGAGCCACTTTACCCGATAGGCTACGTACAGCACCAAAGCCCAATGAATAAAACCGTTACAGCGTACACTCCAAAAACAGGCGAGATAAATATCAAGCTTTTACATCAGCCGCTGTACGGGCGCAGTATAGAATACGCGGATAACCGAATATCGCTGTACAACGCGCAAAAGGGGAAATGTGCAGTAACAAGCAAAGACTTTGAAATAGCAGAAGAAATTCACTGCCACCATATCAAGCCTAAAAACAAAGGCGGCACTGATGAATACGAGAATTTAATCTTAGTAACAGAGGCATTTAAGTAAAGATTGATTAAATAGAAACAAGTTATCAAAGATGGAACGCCGTATGAAGGGAAACTTTCACGTACGGTGTGGAGCGGGGGAAAAGGTGGCGATAACCTCAAAGCCTTACCTATCGCTATAAGGCGGCAAAATGCCGGGGGCAAATAAATTATTTCAAATTGCGCGTCATTTCAACACGTCAATAGATTATTTGTTGGGATTGACGGACGACCCGCGCCCCGTGAATCAGATATTGAAAGAATTATCTGCAGAAAAAGTTGACGCACCAAAAGAATTGACGCTTGAAAATTTACAAGCACGCCTCGACAAATTGGAGGCGTCATTAAAAGCGCAGGGAATTAAAATTTAGCCAAAATTGCCCCTTGAAAAAGTTTTTTGATATAAAACTACCCTTGATTAAAAATCGACGCGCTACGAGCCTCTCAAGTGCCTTAAAATCGATTTTTTAAGTGCAAGTACAAAAAAATAACCCCGTTGCAAAAAGCGGGGATTTTTATTTTTTGGGAAAAATTTTAACTGCGGTTTTCCTGCGCAACAAGTTTATCTGCGCCGTAACGTTTCCTAAGCGCGGGTTTTTCAATTTTGCCGGTAGCGTTGCGCGGTACATCTGCAAAAATAATTTTTTTCGGGCGTTTGTATCGCGGCAATTCTGCGCAGAAATTATTTATTTCGTCTTCAGTGCAAGTCATACCGTCTTTAATTTCGATAATCGCCGCGCTGATTTCGCCGAGCCGCCTGTCTGCCAAACCGATAACTGCAACATCTTTAATCTTGTCAAATTTGTGCAGAAAATCTTCAATTTGTACGGGGTAAATATTTTCGCCGCCGCTAACTATAACGTCTTTCTTTCTGTCAACCAAAAAATAAAAGCCGTCTTCATCTTGCATTGCCATATCGCCCGTTAAAAGCCAACCGTCGCGCAGGACTTCAGCAGTTGCCTTTTCGTCATTAAAATAGCAAGTCATAACGCCGGGACCTTTTACGCACAATTCGCCGACTTCGCCGCGTTTAACCGTTTCGCCGTTTTCGTCAATAATTTTGCATTCCCAACGATAACCCGGCACGCCTATAGCTCCAACTTTTGAAATATTTTCAAGCCCCAAATGTACGCAGCCGGGACCGGTTGACTCGCTTAAGCCGTAATTTGTATCGTAATCGTGATTGGGGAAATATTTTTTCCAGCGGCGAATAAGTGAAGGCGGTACAGGTTGCGCGCCAATGTGCATTAACCGCCATTGCGAAATTTCATAATCTGAAAGTTTTAAATCGCCCCTGTCGAGCGCGTCAACTATATCTTGCGCCCAAGGAACCAACAGCCAAACGATTGTACATTTTTCTTTTGACACGGCGTCCAAAATTATTTCCGGCTTAGTACCTTTCAGCAAAACTGCGCGAGAGCCGGCAACAAGGCTGCCCATCCAGTGAAATTTTGCGCCGGTATGATAAAGCGGCGGTATGCACAAAAAACAATCGCCGCGCCCCGTCAAGTGGTGTTTCTGCTCCATTTGCGCGGCTTGCGTCAAACTGCGGTGCTTGTGCAAAATTGCCTTAGGAAATCCTGTTGTACCGCTGGAAAAATAAATTGCGCCGAAATCGTCATCTGTAATTTCGCCGACGTTTGGCTTGTGACTTGAACAATTCGCCGCCAACAAATGATAACTTTCAGCAAAACTCGGGCAGTTATCGCCAACATAAATTAAAAGTCTGCCGCGTGAAAGTCTTTCAGCGTTTGTTTCAATTCTTCCAATAAATTCACTGCCAAAAATTATTACGTCAACTTCGGCAAGTTCCGCGCAGTACAAAATTTCTTCAGCAGTGTAACGAAAATTAAACGGTACGGCTATTGCGCCGGTTTTCAAAATTCCAAAATAAATCGGCAACCATTCAAGGCAGTTGTACATAATTATTGCAACTTTGTCGCCCTTTTGCACGCCGCGCTCAATCAAAAAATTTGCGCAACGATTAGCCTTTTCGTCAAAGACGCTCCACGTAATTTCTTTTCTGTACGGCTCAAAACGATTGGATTCAATCAAACTGAATTCTTTCCACGTGCGCCGCTGTCCGTTCGGCTCTGTAGGATTTAATTCCACAAGTGCAACTTCCTCGCCGTAAAGTTCGGCGTTGCGCTCCAAGTATTCCATTACAGGCAAATATAACACCTTCCTAAGACGCCGGCGCGTCAGGGAATAGGGAGTAGGGAGTAGGGGATAGTGAAAATAATTGCCTCTTACCAATTCCAATTTTCCCTTCAATCCGGCATTCAATTTTTGTAAAACAACGCCGCAATTATATAAAACCGCAAAAGTTAAGTCAAATCTGAAAAAAATATGTTGATTTTACCGCCGTGTTTTTTATAATTTATAAGTAGTTTTCAAAATTTATGGAGGAAAAATTTATGGCAGATATAAGTTTAGAAGATTTAATGGCACAAAAAGCAAGCAGTTCTTCAAACGAAGAAAAACCCGCCGCTGAAGTCAATACCGAAGTTGAACTTGTAAAAGTTACTCAACAAGTCGAAACTTTGACGCCCGCCGAACGTCAAAAAGTTCAATCGATTAAAGACGGGATTAATTTAATGGATTCTTCAACGCCGCTGACTTTCGGCGCGCCCGCCCAAAAAGAAATTGCGCAGTTTTCAGACAGCATTTTGGCAAAAGTGCGTGCGAAAGATTCGGGCGAAGTTGGCGAACTTTTGAACAGTTTGGTTGCCAAGGTTAAGGGCTTTGACGTTGGCGAAAAAAAATCTTTTGTAAGAAAAATTCCAATTTTGGGCTCTTTGGTTGACAAGGGCGAAAATCTTGTACAGGGCTATGAAAAACTTTCTACGCAGGTTGAAAAAATTCAAGCCGGCTTGGAACGCTCCAAAGTTAAACTGATGGAAGACGTTGTTATGTTTGATACGCTGTACGAAAAAAATTTGAATTATTTTAAAGATTTACAGCTGTACATTCGCGCAGGTGAAGAAAAACTTGAGGAAATGCGCACTATAACTTTGCCGCGCTTAAAAACTCAAGCCGCGCAGAAAAACGATCCAATGGCTGTACAAGTTGTTGCAGATTTTGAGCAGAGCGTTGACAGATTTGAGAAAAAAATTCACGATTTAAAACTTAGCAAAACTATAGCAATTCAAACTGCGCCGCAAATTCGCCTTATTCAAAACAACGACAGAATTTTAATTGACAGGGTACAATCCGCAATTTACCATACAATTCCACTTTGGAAAAATCAAATGGTTATTGCGCTCGGCTTAACTCATCAGCAAGAAGTCATTGCAATGCAGCGCGCCGTTTCTGACGCCACAAACGATTTACTCCGCCGCAACGCCGAAATGCTTAAGCAAAATACAGTTGAAACCGCCCGCGAAAATGAACGCGGTATTGTCGATATTGAAACCGTTAAAAAAGTCAACGAAGATTTAATTGCAACCATTGAAGAAACTGTAAAAATTCAGCAGGAAGGCAGAGCAAAACGCGCCGCGGCTGAAAGAGAACTCGTCGCCATTGAAGGCAAATTGAAAGACGCACTCTTGAGAAATTCCAACAGAATCAATCAATAATGGACAGGCAAAGAAAAAAAATTCAGCTGAATATCGTGCGCTTGGTCGCCGTTATGCTCGTTGCAATTTTGATAATAATTTTTAGATACGGCTGGTTGCAACTTGTGCAGGGTACTGAACTTTCTGAAAGAATGCGTTATCAAGTCGGACAAGATTATTTGGTACAATCGCCGCGCGGCGCAATTCTGGACAGGAACGGCAGGGAATTAGCCGCAAGCACTATGACTAAATCGCTTTTCGTTGATCCAAATCACGTTGAAAACGCCCAACAACTTGCAAAAGACTTAGCCCCGCTTGTGCGAAAACCGGAAGAAGAAATTTTGAAAGATATTGCAGTTGGCGGCGGCTTCGTTTGGGTAAAGCGGCGGCTTGAACAATCCGAATATGAAGCAATTCGCCGAATGATTCGTGACAAAGGTTACACAGTTTGCCTCGGTTTTCGTGATGAAGCCAAAAGATATTACCCAAATGACGTTTTGGCGGCAAATGTTTTGGGATTTGTAGGTACTGACGATAAAGGACTTGACGGTATCGAACAGGCACTTGACAAATACATTAAGGGCGAAGTTACGGAATCTTTTTTGTACACCGACACACAAGACAGACCAATTTTGGAATCGATTTTTGACAGGCACGGCTACCAAGGCGACAGGTGCAAAACTATTCAGTTGACGATTGACAGCGCAATTCAATTTATCGTGGAGCAGGAACTTGACCGCGCAATGGCTGAAAATGATCCGGTTGCCGTTACCTGCGTTGCAATGGATCCGAAAACCGGCGAAATTTTGGCAATGGCAAGCCGCCCTTCTTACAATCCCAACAGATTTTTTGACTACGAGCCGGAAGTTTGGAAAAATCGCGCAGTTTCTTTTGTTTACGAGCCGGGCAGTACTTTTAAAACAGTTACTGCGGGCGCGGCGTTGCAGGAAGGAATTGTTACGCCCAATCAGATTTTTGTTGACCCCGGTTACGTTATGGTTAGCGGAATGCGTATTCAAAATTGGAACGGCGCAAGTTTCGGCACTGTAACTTTTGCTGATATTGTCAAACAATCTTTGAACACGGGCTTTGCACTTATAGGCTTGGAACTCGGCGGCGAAAAGCTTGTTAAGTACGCGCACCTTTTCGGATTCGGCGATGTTACGGGAATTGAATTACCGGGCGAAGAGGCAGGGCTTTTATATTCGCCTGATGAAATGGTTGAATCAGATATTGCAACAATGGCTATTGGACAAAGTATCGCAGTTACACCGCTGCAACTTGTAAGGGCAATGAGCGCGGTTGCAAATGACGGCGTTTTACTTAAGCCTCACATTGTCAAAAGTATCAAAAATGCCAACGGCTCCATTTATTCAGAAACGCAAGTTGAACCCGTAAGAAAAACGATTGACCCGGCAACAGATAAAGTTTTAATGGAACTTTTGGAACAAGTCGTAGCAACGGGCGGCGGGCAAAAAGCCAAAGTGCGCGGCTACCGCGTTGCAGGAAAAACCGGCACTGCTCAAAAGATTAATTCTGAAGGCACAGGCTACGCTGAAGGCAGATACATTGCGTCATTTTTGGGATTTGGTCCCGTTGAAAATCCTAAAGTTGCGTTGTTGGTAATGATTGACGATCCTTCGGGCGTTTTTTACGGCGGACAAATTGCCGCGCCGGTTGCAGGCAGAATTTTTTCACAGATTTTCAGATATATGAGAATTGAGCCGAGCGAAACGCCCGCTGATGACGAAGAAGAAATTTCAGCCGATGTTGGCGAAGGCGACGGTACAGGTACTTCCTCACTTCAAACTTACACGCCGCCAAAAGTTGAAACGCCCGCGCCTGCCGAAACTGAAGAAAATTTACCCGCAGAATCCAAAGACAGCGCAGAAATTACAGTTCCCGATTTTTACGGCAAAAGTATTCGACAAGCGGCGCGGCTTGCAAGCGATACAGGCTTGATACTTGAAACGAGCGGCTCCGGCTTCGCAACTGAACAAAGTATTGAATCAGGCGCAGTTGTACCGCGTAATTCTGTTATCAAAATCAATTTCAATCCTTAAAAATTTTTACCGAAAAAATTTAAGACAAGCGGCGCGGCTTGCAAGCGATACAGGCTTGATACTTGAAACGAGCGGCTCCGTTATCAAAATTAATTTCAATCCGTAAGGAGGAAATTTTGTGGAAATATTAAAAGAACGCAGCGGCGAAAGATTAACCGTGGCGTTGACAGGCAGACTTGACGCCGTTACCGCAATTCAATTTGACAAAGATATTTCAAAGTCTTTGGACGGCGTGAAAAATTTGACAATCAATTTGGCGAATTTAGACTACATTGCTTCGGCGGGCTTGCGCATTCTGTTAAAACTTCAAAAACGTATGAACACTCAAGGCGATATGAAAATTATCAATGTCAAGCGTGAAGTACGGGAAGTTTTGGATATGACGGGCTTTTCAAGGTTATTGACAATCGAAGAAGCGGACGCGCCCAAAAAACTTTCTTTTAACTTTTGAGGAGATTTTTTATGATTAAGAGTTTTGATTTTGAAGAAAAATTTTTCCGCGCCAAAGTTCCAATTCCATTTGTGGAAGATAATTTTTATTTGCCGGCGAAAGTTTTTATTGAGGGATATTTTCCCGCCGGTACGGTTTTCAAATTTCAAGAAGCCGTTTGCAGTAAAAAAATTGACGTGTACAACGACCAAGTTAATGATTATTGCCACGCGGTTTCATTTTTGTACAGCAACAAATTCAAGGGCAATGAATCGCCGGACGAAGAAGACGAATACAAAGTTATTTTCCACGTTGACTTGAGCGCGTTATTTTTACTGCTTGAACCGATTGACGAAAATGGAAATGTCATAGAAATTTAAACCTGCGTGAAAAATAATAAATTGAAATAAAAAAACCGCCGAGTTTTTCGACGGTTTAATTTTTTTTGTTAAGAATTAAGAATCAGCCGGCGTTTTCTGCGTTTTCACGTTCAATCAAAATATCCAAAAGTTTAATACCGGCTTCAGGAATATTTGTACCGGGGGCGAAAATTGCAACCGCGCCGCTCTTGTACAAAAAGTCATAATCTTGTACGGGGATAACGCCGCCAATAGCAACCAAAATATCCTCGCGCCCAAGTTTTTTGAGTTCTTGAACAAGTTCAGGCAAAAGTGTATTGTGTCCTGCTGCAAGTGAACTGAATCCAACTAAATCAACGTCATTTTCAACAGCGTCTTGTGCAGTTTCGGCGGGCGTTTGGAAAAGCGGCCCAACGTCAACAGTCCAGCCCATATCAGCAAAACTTGACGCAATAACTTTTTGCCCTCTGTCGTGTCCGTCTTGCCCCATTTTGGCAACGAAAATACGCGGGCGATGTCCGGAAATTTTTTCAAATTCGTCTGCCTTTGCAATAGCTTTTTCAAGTGCAGATTTATTTGTAAATTCTGAAGAGTAAACGCCGCTGATAGTATGCATAACGGCTTGATAACGTCCTGAAACTTTTTCTACCGCGTCAGAAATTTCACCGAGTGAAGCGCGAACTCTTGCCGCCTCAACAGCACATTCCAACAAGTTGCCGTTGTCTCTGGATTCAGCCGCCTTTGTAATAGCCTCAAGCGCGGCGCGTACGTCATCTGCGTTACGTTCTGCGCGAAGTTTATTAAGGCGTTCAACTTGCGCGTTTCTAACGGCGGTATTATCAATCGCCAAAATTTCCAGCGGGTCTTCTTTGTCAAGGCGGAATTTATTCAAGCCTACGATAGTTTCATTGTCAGAATCGATACGCGCTTGACGACGAGCCGCCGCCTCTTCAATACGCATCTTAGGGAGCCCCGTCATAATCGCTTTTGACATTCCGCCGAGAGCCTCAATTTCTTGAATGTGCGCCCATGCACGGCGGATAATTTCATTTGTCAAAGCTTCAACGTAATAGGAGCCGCCCCACGGATCAATAATCTTGCAAACTGAAGTTTCATCTTGAATATAAAGTTGAGTGTTGCGTGCGATACGCGCTGAGGCGTCCGAAGGTAACGCGATGGCCTCATCTAACGCATTCGTGTGCAGAGATTGAGTATGACCGAGAGCCGCGCCCATAGCTTCCATAAGCGTACGAGAAACATTATTGTAAGGATCTTGAGCGGTAAGCGACCAGCCGGAAGTTTGGCAGTGCGTACGAAGAGCCATAGATTTTGCTTGAGCGCCGCCCATTTGTTTAACAATTTTTGCCCAAAGTACACGCGCCGCACGCATTTTGGCAACTTCCATGAAATAATTTTTGCCGATAGCCCAGAAAAAGCTTAAACGTTTTGCAAAGGCGTCAACTTTCAAGCCCGCGTTAATACCGGTACGAATATATTCTAAGCCGTCAGCCAAAGTATAACCCAATTCAATATCAGCAGGCGCGCCCGCTTCTTGCATATGATAACCGGAAATTGAAATTGAATTGAAC
>JAFSZS010000067.1 GCA_017455645.1 Selenomonadaceae bacterium
AGAAAACGCGCCCTTTGTCGAAACTGACGGCACAACTTTAAGATGGGATCCGCGGGATATGACGAATCCGCTTTTAGGAAGTGTTCACGATCCAATTTATCAAGGCGCGCAAAAATCTTTGGCTGACAGCGGCGTACCCGAGCCTAAACCCGGGCTTGTTACTGACGCGCACGGCGGAATTTTATTCATTGACGAAATTGGCGAAATGGATACAATGCTACAAAATAAACTGCTGAAAGTTTTGGAAGACAAACGCGCTTACTTTGAATCGGCTTATTATGATCCGACTGATGAAAGAGTTCCCAAATATGTAAAAATGCTTTTTGAAAACGGCGCGCCCGCAGATTTTGTTTTAATTGGAGCTACAACCCGCGACGCAAGTTCGATTAATCCTGCGCTAAGGTCACGTTGTGCGGAAATTTATTTTGAGCCGTTGACGCCCGCGCACATTATCGAAATTGTTAAAAACGCCGCGGCAAAATTAAACGTCGAACTTGAAAACGGTATTGCAGAAACTATTTCTGAATATACGATTGAAGGGCGAAAGGCGATTAACATTTTGGCTGACGCTTACAGCTTGGCGTTGGAAGATGACACTGAATACGACGACGATTTTAAATTTGAAGTTGGCAAGTCTTACAATTTGGCTGATATTCCAAATGTAAAAATTCGCAAAAATCACATTTACGAAGTCGCGCAGGTTTCCAGATTGTTTCAGTACGTTACAAAAAAAGCGTCAAGCACTTCTGCCGTCGGTCATATTTTCGGCTTGGGCGTAAGCGGTTTTATCGGCTCGGTTATCGAAATTGAGGCGGTAGTTTTTCCGGCTGAAAAGGGCAAAGGTACAATTCGCTTTAACGAAACTGCAGGAATTATGGCGAAAGATTCAGTTTTCAACGCGGCGTCTGTACTGCGAAAAGTTACGGGCAAAGATATTCACGATTTCGACGTACATATTAACGTTATCGGCGGCGGCAATATCGACGGACCAAGCGCGGGCACTGCGATTTTAT
This sequence comes from Selenomonadaceae bacterium, assembly GCA_017455645.1. Classification (GTDB taxonomy): domain Bacteria; phylum Bacillota; class Negativicutes; order Selenomonadales; family Selenomonadaceae; genus Quinella. The sequence goes on from JAFSZS010000067.1 coordinate 1,014, forward strand.
CTGCGTTAATCAGCGCGGTTACCGGTAAAAAAATTCGTCAAGATGTTGCAGTTACGGGGGAAATTTCTTTACAAGGAAAAGTTCGTCCTGTCGGCGGCGTCTTTGAAAAGGCTTACGGCGCAAAACAAGCCGGTATTAAAACTTTGGTAATTCCAAAAGAAAATTCAAAGGATATTCCGCCAAAACATTTGGGCTTAACAATTCACGCGGTAGAAACTGCCGAAGAGGCTTTTAAATTTATCTTTGACGAAGAAAAATAATTTTGTTGCGTTTACTTTTTGAGTAGGCGCAATTTTTTTAGTAAAAAAAATTATAGCGATTCAAAATTTTTTTTAATTGTGTAATATCTTCTAAGTTTTCAAAAAATTTTTTTTATTTTCAATGTAAAACCCCTTGCGATTTTTTCTTTGCTGTATTAAAATTTCTATAAATCTTTGAAAGACTGTAGGTGATTATCAAAGAGTAAAATTTTTTTCGACGCACTCGCAGGGTTTTCGGATTTATTTTTGTGTACGTTTATTTTTTTTGAGTGCGTTAAAATTTTTGCAGTTGTAAGACTGCTTGCCGTTATTAACTCGTGTTTTAATTTTAAGGAGGGTACATATGGAAGGGAATTCAGCATTTGATAAGTTTATAGGTATTATGGCGGGATTTGCTGAAATCAAAGTTGTTGCTGCGCTACGTGACGGATTTATTATGACTACGCCTTTTACAATCGTTGGTTCAGTCTTCCTACTTTTGGCTAACTTACCAATACCCGGTTACAACGAATTCATGGTTGCAAAATTTGGCTACGAATGGGCGGCTCCGCTGTACGCAGTTTTCGGCGGCACTTTTAACGTTTTGGGCGTTATCTGCTGTTTGTCTGTTTCATTTAAATATACTGAAGCTGAAGGTTGCAACGCTATTATGGCGGCGATTCTTTCTTTCTGCGCCTTTGTAATGGTTATGCCGTCAACTCAAGCTGTAGGCACTGAAGGCGTTGCTACTGAAGTTATTCCGAAACTTTGGACAGGCAGTAACGGTATTATTTCCGGTATGTTAATCGCACTTTTCACAAGCGTTGTTGCAGTTTACTGCGAAAAAAATCATCTTGGTTTAAAAATGCCGCCGTCGGTTCCTTCAGGCGTTACTCGTGCGTTTGAAGCCTTGACACCGGGCGCAATCGTTTTTACACTCGCCGCTGTTGTTTTTGGTCTTTGCAAATTCATTGGCGATACAACTTTCCCGCAACTTTTGTTTGATATGATTCAATCGCCGTTGCAAGGTATTACAGACTCCGTGCTCGGCGGTACAGTCTTTTCACTTTTGCAGACAATTCTTTTCTGGGCAGGTATTCACGGACCTAACGTCGTCGGCGGCGTTATGAACCCAATTATGACAGCAAACGCGCTTGAAAATCAGGCGTTGATTGAAGCCGGCGTAGATCTTGCAACAGATCCCCGCGCTCATATCCTTACCATTCAAGTTTTCGACGTTTTCATGAAACCGGCAGGTTGCGGCGCAACAATCGGCTTGTTAATTTCCGGTTGGCTCTTCGCAAAATCTGAACAAGTACGCGCTATTATCAAACTCGGTACTGCGCCCGGTATCTTCAACATCAACGAACCTATCATCTTTGGTCTTCCTATCGTTTTCAATCCTTACATGCTCGTACCCTTCAGCCTTGCAATGTGGGCGGCTATGTTGATAACTTATTTCTCAATTTCAATGGGCTTTATGACACCTTTTGGCGCGGTACAAGTTCCTTGGACAACGCCGGTATTACTTTCAGGCTTGCTCTTGCAAGGTTTACCCGGCTTGATCGTGCAGGCGGTAATTATTGCAGTTTCAACCGCAATTTATACCCCGTTCATGAAGGCTCAAGATAACGCGGCTCTCAAAGAAGAAGCAGAAGCGGCTGAAGAATAAATCGTTAAAATCAGTCGGCGGCGAAATTTTCACGTTGACTGTAAATATTAATAAAATTTTTTAAGGAGTGTGTTTTTCGTTATGGCAAAGAAAATTATTCTTCTCTGTGCAGGCGGTATGTCAACCAGTATGCTCGTCAAAAAGATGAAAGAAGCAGCAGCAGCAGAAGGCAACGGCGATTGGGAAATTGCAGCATATCCTCAAGCTGACGCAAAAGAAAAAGCCTCTGACGCAGATTGCATCCTTCTCGGACCGCAGATTCGCTTCGCAAAAGGCAAAGTCGCTGAAGCTTGCCCCGGTGTTCCGATTGACGCTATCGACATGAAGATTTACGGACGTATGGACGGCAAAGGCGCAATCGCTATCGCAAAAAAATTGATGGGCATGTAATTTACCGCAAAATAATTTCAATCCGGAGGCGTCAAAATGGAAGGTTTAGAACTCACTGCATTTGAAATTATTTCCGCAGTAGGCACGGCGCGCAGCTCTTACATTGAATCAATTCAAAAAGCCAAAGAAGGCGACTTCGACGGAGCCAAAAAATTAATCGAAGAGGGCGACGAAATGTTCGTACAAGGACATCACGCCCACGCAAAACTTCTCCAACACGAAGCAGAGCACGGACAAGGCAGCGCGGTTTCCTTAATTATCCTTCACGCAGAAGACCAACTCATGAGCGCGGAAGGCTTTAAGACAATCGCACT
>JAFSZS010000007.1 GCA_017455645.1 Selenomonadaceae bacterium
CAATCACGGGCGATATTTTTGACGACGTGGAATTGAACGACGCGGCAATTAAACTTGTTGACAGGTACAGCGACAAATTCAAGTACGGGATTTATTACTGTCACGGCAACCACGAACATTTCAGAGGGATTGGGCACATTGCGCAGGAACTTTCAAAAACAAAAATTCATTGGCTGGTAAATCAATCTGCGCGAGTTGTTTCAAATTTGTATGTTTTGGGCGTAGATTATCCTCCGGCGGCTCCCGTTATGAAAAGCGGCGGGCGCGGGCAACAGGACGAACTTTTTTACAGCCAAATGAAAAATTATATTGAAAAATCGCTTGAAAATGTTCCCTACAATGCAACGGTAATTTTGTTGGCGCATCACCCTGAATTTTTTGACTACGCCGCGCCAAAAAATATCCCGCTGACTTTAACCGGACATACTCACGGCGGGCAAATTTGGGGCTTGCACTTGCTGGAAATTTTCAAGTATACGCGGGGAATGTACCAAAAAGACGACAGCTACTGTTACGTACATTCGGGTTGCGGCAGCTGGTTTTGTTTCAGATTGTTTACGCCGCCGGAAGTTGCCTACTTTACTTTGGTAAACAAAATCTAAAAAAAGACGAGAACCCGGCGTCCAAGGTGCGAAGCGAATGATTAATGAGCTTCAGCTACGCCGCCCGCCGGTTTTTCAAAGAAAGAAAAGTACATTTAAAAATAAAAAATATATTCAAATATAAGAATTAAGGAGCCAAAAAATGAAATTACAAATTATCTTTACATTGGCGGTACTGATTTTTTTTATCGGTACAAAAAGTTCATACGCCGCGGGAATAGAAATTACAGACGCCCGCGCAACGCCTGAATATTGGATTGACAGAAATGCTGACGGCGACGAATTACTTTTCACTTATCGACAAATTGAAAATATCAACGCCGAAATTCTGAAACGTGACAATTATTCTGCAGATTTAAAAAATTACCCTGAAACAATTTCAGCCAAAGATTTAAAAAAGCGAATCGAAAAACTTACCGACGATGTTAACCTTGAAAGTAGCTGGGCTGTCAGGGCGAACAGAAATTTAAACGCGCTGAATCAAGCCGTAAATGTTCGCTACGCAGTTACAACCGAGCGCGTCAACATTCGACTTTTGCCGCAACCTCCAACCGGCGATAAATACGATTCAGTTCAAGGCACGGCGTTAGACCCCGCGGAAGCTGTTGCAGTTTTGTGGGAAAGTAAAGACGGCAAATTTTCTTTCATTCAAGCAAGATACTATTTCGGCTGGGTAAACAAAAATTCTTTGGCGTTTACAGACCGTGACACGTGGCTTACTTACCTTGAGCCGGAAAATTTCTTGGTTGTTACCACAAATAAAAAATTCGTCCGCGTCAACGATAAATTAATTCTCTTCCAAATGGGCGCAAAAATCCCGCTTGAAAATTTGGAAGTTGAAAATAATTTGTGGACTGCGCGACTCCCAATAATCGAAAACGGCGAATTGCAAGAAATTTCTGCACAAGTTTTAAACGATGACAAAGTAAGCACAGAATTTTTGCCTTGCACGACAAATAATTTTATTCGTCAAAGTTTTAAATTTTTGGGCGATATTTACGGCTGGGGCGGCTTAGATAACAGCGTTGACTGCTCCGCCTTTGTGCAAAATGTTTACCGCAGTATGGGAATTAATATCCCCCGCGACGCCGACAAGCAAGAAGGTTGCATGCCAATTTTCGCCGTCTTCAATAACGTAACAACAGCCGAAAGATTAGATATTGTCAGCCGCGCTCCAACAGGCGCGTTACTTTTCAAGCCCGGGCACGTTATGTTGAAACTCGGCAATGACGACAGCGGCAAGCCTATTATCATTCACGCGGCAAGCAGTTATTACAGTTACGGCGAAAAAATTTACGTCAGAAAAGTTTTAGTTTCGGATACAAGTTATCAAAATTATTCCGGTACGCCAACGCTTGAAAGTCTAACCGGAATTGCTTTTCCAAGATAAAATACAGGGATTAGGGAATTGAAATTTTCTAATCCTTTTTTTGTAGGGAGTGAATTTTTATGCGCAGAAATTTTTTTCTGGACTTGATACTTTTTGTTAGCGGCTTAATCTGCATTGTAACAGGGATAATGCTTGACTTTCACTTAATGCCGGGCGGCGATTTTTCAATCAGGCGCGTTGTCAAAGATTTTCACGTTTACAGCGGCTACATTATGGCAGTTGGATTTATTTTTCACATTGCGTGGCACGGCAGCTGGATTAAGGCGGCGGCTAAACAATTATTTTTCAAAAAGTAGGCAGGAAAAAACTTAAAAAATTTTTATCATATTTTAGATAATGTTTACAAAAAAATTATGGCAGTTGGATTTATTTTACACATTGCGTGGCACGAGGCAGCGGCTGAACAATTATTTTTAAAAAAGTAGGCAGGAAAAAACTTAAAAAAACTGAAATTAATCTTAGATTTAAGCGGCAGAATTTTTTTCTTGCAACTTAAAAATTGAACGGAGGGGGTTATCTTATGCAACATTCAATGTCCATAAGACAGAAATTATTTTTAGTATTCATCTTGCTGATAGTTGCGTTTATCGGCAGCGGCGTTACTCAATGATTGGAATTTCTTCAATCAACGACGGCGCGCTTAGAATAGCGACACAGCACCTGCAGGGCGTCATTTCAACTTCAGAATCGGGGCATTCAATGAGCGATTATCGGCAGGGCGAATTTGCCGTTATCGACGCAACCACTTTACCCGGCAGAATTTACGCCGCGCAGGCAAACAAAAAACTTGCAGACCAAATTGACATTACTTTTGATTTTATTCAGCCGAGCCTTGAGGGCGCAATAGCTACCGAATTTTCCGAAATGCGCACAATGTGGAATCAGTACAAAGAAAATTCTAACCGCGTTGTAGAATTGGCAAAGCAGGGCAATTCACATGAAGCCGCGCGAGTTTTGGAAAGTTCAAATGACAAGTACAATTTCATTCAATCCAAAATCAGCAAAATTTTAGACAACCGCAAAGATTTTATTCATGCTGAAGTTGTAAACTCCGAAAACCGCTATCAGCAAACGCGCACGATTTTAATTGTTACGATTATTGCAGTTGTAGCTTTTTCAATTTTTATGGCGATTGCTTTAAGCCGCACAATTCTTAATTCGATTGAATATCTTTCCAGCGTTTCAAAAGAAATGGCGGCGGGCAATTTAAAAGTTGAGGCAAAACCTAAAAGCGATGACGAATTTGGACAACTTACCGCAATTTTCGCAGATACAATTCAAAAACTGCGCGCGCTTGTTTCAAATATCCAACATAACGCCGAGGACGCCTCCACTTTCGCCGCGCAGTTGGAAGAAAACGCCAGCCAAAGTGCGTTGGCAACTCAACAAGTCGCCGTATCAATCGGCAATGTTGCTGAAAACGCAAGCAAACAAGGTACAGCCGTTGAACAATCTACAGATGATATTAAATCCTTCGCTGAACTTTTGCAGAATTTTGAAAGTAAAGCCAATTCCTCCGTACGCAGTGCGCAAAACGTTGAAGATATTGCAAACACCGGACGCACGGCAGTAAACGGCGCAGTTAATCAAATGTCAGCCGTTGCAAAAAGCGTTGAAAAATCTGCTGAAGTTATCAGACAACTTGCAGAGCGTTCAACTCAAATTGGTAATATCAGTGCAACAATCGCCGGTATCGCCGAGCAAACAAATTTACTTTCATTGAACGCGGCTATTGAAGCGGCAAGAGCCGGTACTGCAGGGCGCGGCTTTGCAGTTGTTGCTGATGAAGTAAGAAAACTTGCCGAAAATTCCAGTATCGCCGCCTCTCAAATTGCAGAATTGATTCATACCATTCAAGACGAAATGGAGCAAGCCCTTAAGCAAATGGAACAAGGCAACCATGAAGTTGAAAGCGGAAAAGTTGTAGTTGCCGCGGCGGGCGATTCTTTCAAAAATATTACAGATGCTATTGTAATTCTTACAAAAGACGCCGCCCAAATTCAACGCAACGCCCGCGACGCCTCCGCCCGCGTAGATAAACTTGTTGAGGCTATGGACGAACTTAATAAATCCGCCAAAAATGTAAGTATGGAAACTGAATCAGTAAGCGCGGCTACCGAGCAACAATCCGCCTCAATCGACGAAGTTGCAAGCGCAAGTAAAAAACTTTCCGAACTTGCCGAGGAGCTTACCGCATCTGCCGCTAAATTTAAAATTTAAAAGCAGGTGAATTTTATGAAATATGCAAAAATAATCTGCGCGACTTTAATTTTAATTTTTGTAGCGGCGTTAAGCGGTTGCGGCACTGCTGAAGAAAAAGCTAAAACCATTGCAATTTGTTTTCCGAATACCTCACCCAGTTGGGAGCGCAACGGTTCAGCGATGCAACGTTTACTTGAAGAAGAAAATTTTATTGTAGATATGTACTACGCCAAAATCGATTCCGAGCAACTGCAACAATTTCAAGAGGCTGTTTCCAAAAAAGTTGATTGTATTGTAACTTGTACTGTAGGTGATCATGATATTCACGCCGAAAATTTTGCTTTAGCCAAAAAAAATGACATTCCAATAATTATCTTTGACGAATTTGTAAAAAACGACAATATAACTTATTACACAAGTTTTGACAATAACGCAATAGGCGAAGCTACGGGCGAATATTTTACAACAGTTTTAAATCTCAGGCACGGCGGCGGACCATACAATATTGAATTTTTTTCCGGTACTGACGCTTTCTTGAATGGTACTATGGATATTTTGGAGCCGTATATTAGGAGCGGGCAACTTATTTGCCGTTCAGGGCAAACAACCTTTGAACAAACTGCAGTCAAAGATTGGAACCCCGAAAACGCCCGCACTCGTATTAGAGAGCTTTTAAACAGATATTACACGGACGCGCCTTTAAATGTTGTAATAAGTCCGAATGACGATATTTCGGGCGCAATTATTGAAGAAATAGAAAAAGCCGGTAAACCTTATCCGCTAATTTCGGGACTTGACGGCGAGCCTGCCGCTTTTCAACGTATCAGAGAAGGCAAACAAACTTTCACAATCGCCAAAGACCCAAATATTTTGGCGGCTAAATGTGTACGTATGATTAAAGCCGTTGTCGAAGGAACGCAGCCCGATATTAACGACGTTACCAATTACAATTCCGGCACAAGGTTTATTCCTTCGTATCTTTGCACGCCTTTAATTGTCGACAAAAGTAATATAGACACTGTAACCAACAAATATTAAATTTGTCGCTAAATTTAAAATTTAAAAGCAGGTGAATTAAAATGAAATTTGCTAAATGCGTGCGTATGATTAAAGCCGTTGTTGAAGGAACGCAGCCCGATATTAACGACGTTACCAATTACAATTCCGGCA
>JAFSZS010000068.1 GCA_017455645.1 Selenomonadaceae bacterium
CTTACTCATCGAATTTGCAACCCTACCAAAAGAAAGAAACTTCCACCCGCCGTACTGCCATCACGGCCTAAAGAGCATGCCTTGCTGCGCAAGCCACGCAACCGGCGGCGTCCATCCCTGGACGCCGGGTTCTTTTCTCAACTAATTTTTATAAATTTAAATTATTTTAAAATTACAAGGGTTGCACCTGCGCCGCCTTCGTCAATATCTGCAAGTGTAAATTTTTCTACCGCGTGGTAATGTTTTAAAAATTCGTGAACGCCCTGACGAAGTGCGCCCGTGCCCTTGCCGTGAATTATCAAAACTTGTTTCAGCCCTGCAAGTTGCGCGTCGTCGATAAATTTTGCACAAACTTGTTCCGCCTCGTCAACCATCATACCGCGAATATCAATTTCACGGCTCGCTGTCGAAACTCTTTGCAAAATTCCGATACTGCCGCGCTTTTCATTGACAACAGGCGCAGTATCAATTTCTTCTGAATTGTGGCTGACAAATCTGCAGTCTGAAGTTTTAACCGTCATTTTAAGCGCGCCAATTTGAACTGTCAACTCTTCGCCGTCCCTGTCGATTGAAAGGACACTTGCTTTTTGGTCAAGCGGGCGAATGTAAACAGTATCGCCGAGCCGCAAATATTTTTTGTTGATACGGTTGCCGATTGATTCATTTGCAACGATACCTTCAGCGGTTGCAATTTCGGCGTTACGAATTTTATCGCGGGCGTTTTGAATTGTTTGTTGACGCTTTTTAACGCCTGAATCGTCGAATTGTTCCTTGAGTGCGGAAATTATTTCTTCAGCTTCCTTGCGCGTTTCCTTAACCATTTCGGCGGATTTTTCACGCGCCTTTTTCAGAATTTCGTTTTTAGACTTTGCAATTTCGTCGCGCAGGGCGGCAATTTCTTTTTCTTTTTTCAAAATGGCGGCTTGCGTTTTTTGTATTTCAACATTGCGCTTTTCGTAAATCAGGCGTTTGGTTTCAAGTTCAGCCAAAACTTGTTCAAAATTGGCGTGGTCTTGCTTGATAAATTTTTTAGCCTTGCGAATCAAACTCATATGAAGTCCAAGCCGCTTGCTAATTTCAAAGGCGTTGCTGGAGCCCGGGATACCCAATAATAATCTGTAAGTAGGCATTAAAGTTTCAACGTTAAATTCCACGCAAGCATTTTCAATACCCGCCGTCGAATAGGCAAAAGTTTTTAATTCTGAATAGTGAGTTGTGGCGATTGTGGCGCACTGAATTTTTAAAAGCCTGCCCATAATCGCCATAGCCAACGCCGCGCCTTCGTCGGGGTCTGTACCCGCGCCAATTTCATCAATCAGCACCAAATCTGTTGTTTGAACTTTTTTCAGAATGTCAACAATTTTTGTCATATGTGCAGAAAATGTGGAAAGGCTTTGCTCAATCGATTGTTCGTCGCCAATGTCAGCAAAAATATTTGTGTAAATTGCAAGTTGAGAGCCGAACGCCGCGGGAATGTACAAGCCGCACTGCGCCATTAACGCCAAAAGTCCTAAGGTTTTCATGCAAACAGTTTTACCGCCGGTATTTGGTCCCGTAACAAGCAAAATTGTAAAGCCGTTGCCAATTTCAATATCAATAGGTACAACTTTTTTTGCGTCAATCAGCGGGTGGCGCGCCGCGTGTAAATTTGTGTACTGCGCGATAACCGGCTCGGTTGCGTCAAGTTTTTGTGCAAGTTTCGCCTTTGCAAAAAGTAAATCAAATTCCGCCAAAATTTCAACATTGGTTAAAAGTTCTGCAGAATTTTTTTGCACGGCTTCAGACAAAACGCGCAGGATTCTTGCAACTTCGTTTTTTTCCTCAACCTCAAGCTGTCTAATGTCATTATTCAAATTTACAATCGCCATAGGTTCAATAAAAAGCGTTGCGCCGGTTGCAGATTGATCGTGAACCAAGCCGGGGAATTGCGCCTTGTACTCAAGTTTCACGGGGATAACGTACCTGTCGCCGCGCATTGTAATAATTGCGTCTTGAAAATATTTTTGTTTGGCGGGCTCGTGCAAAATATTAAAAATTTCGGTTTTAACGCGGCTCTGTGCAAGTCTAAGTTCACGGCGGATTTTTTGTAAATCTGCACTTGCAGAATCTTTGACGCCGCCGCGCTCGTCCAGTGCGTTTTCAAGTTGCTTTTCCAAATTGCCCAAAATTTCAATTTGTCCTGCGCGAAGTTTTATCTTAGGCGCGTCAACGTCATTTTCTTTGAAGAATTTTTTGACGCTGCGCATTGCGTACATTGTCGATAAAATATCTGAAAGTTCGCCCGCGCCTGCCGAACTTCCCAACGAAATTTTTTTCAGCGTTTCTCGAACGTCACGAATACCGCCAAAGGGTGGCTCTGCAACTGCGAAAACTTTTACCGCTTCAGTTGTCAAAGATAAATTTTCCTGCACTGTTGCAACTTCATCTGAAGGTAAAATTTTTTCTGCCAATTCTTTACCAAAATTACTCGTCGCGCAGTTTTTCAACATTGCCCGTATTTTATCAAATTCCAAAATTCTAAATGAATCTGTAAGCATTTATCACAATCCTTTATAAATTTTTTCAGTGTTTCTCGAACATCACGAATACCGCCAAAGGGTGGCTCTGCAACTGCAAATACTTTTACCGCTTCAGTTGTCAAAGATAAATTTTCCTGCACTGTTGCAACTTCATCTGAAGGTAAAATTTTTTCTGCCAATTCTTTACCAAAATTGCTCGTCGCGCAGTTTTTCAACATTGCCCGTATTTTATCAAATTCCAAAATTCTAAATGAATCTGTAAGCATTTATCACAATCCTTTTTTAGATGGTCAGATGGTCAGTAACTAGTAACTAGCCACTATCCATCTAGTCATCTATCCATCTATCCATCTAGTTATAGATAATCGTAGGGGCTGACAGGCTCGCCGTTAAGTCTAACTTCAAAATGACAGTGCGGACCGGTAGAATTGCCGGTACTGCCGCAATAGGCGATAGTTTGCCCTTGCTTGACAGTTTGCCCGACACTTACAGCAAGGCTTTGATTGTGCCCGTACAAAGTCACAAGCCCGCCGCCGTGATCAATCATGACAGTATTACCGTAGCCGTCAATCCAGCCCGCGTGCGAAACGACGCCGCCGCGTGCCGCGTGAATTTCCATTCCGAAATCGCCGCCAATGTCAATACCGCTGTGAAATTTGGAGCCGCCAAAAATTGGGTGCGTGCGCCAACCAAATTCTGAAGTTACGGGACCAACGATAGGATACATCATTTCGCCTGTACCTTCGGGGATAAAACTTTCAACCTCATCTTTTTTAACGTAGCCGCCGGAATTTCTTTTTTCTTCGCGCAGGCGTTTAATTTCTTCGCGCAGGCGTTCATTTTCGGCGCGCTGATTTTCTCTTTCAAGGCGTTGAGCTTCACGTTCAGCCGCTCTTTCGGCGGCGCGTTGTGCCTCGCGTTGTTCGCGGGCGATTCTTTCACGTTCGGCGCGTGCCGCTCTTTCAGCCGCGGCTTGTTCCCTTGCCGCTTGTTCAGCCGCCGCCCGGTATTTACTTTCTTGAATTAATTTTTCAACTTGTTTTGACGCCGCCATCATTTCGTCATACTGCCTGTCAAAAACGGCTTTATCGTTTTGCATTCTGTCAATCAAAATTTGTTGATTTGCAACTTTTTCCAATTTTTTATTTTTGGCTTTTTCGGCAAGGCGTACCTGTTCGGCTTGAAGTCTTTTATCTTCGTCAAGTTCCAAACTCAACGCCTCAATGTCAGCTTTATCTTTCAAAGTTGCGGTTATCAAATCTGAATCATAAACCAAAACGCGCTTCAGTAAATCCATCCTTGTCAAAAAATCGCCGAAATCCTGCGCGCCAAAAAGTACGTCGATATAGGAAATTTGCCCGTTAATGTAAATGTCACGAATACGCCTTTCAAGCCGCTGAACTTTTTTTTCATAGTCCCGCTCGTTTTCCAAAAGTTTTACTTCGTTTGATTCAATACGGTTTACAGTTTCATCAAGGGCAGCTTTTTTTTGGTTGTAATCGGCAACGGCGGCATCTGCTTCTTCGTCAAGCACGCGCTTAATTTCAGAAACAGAATTAATTTTTCCCTGCAACCATTCAGAGCGCAAGCGGGCTTCTTCAGCCGCGTTTTCATATTGCGCTTTTTGATTTTCCATTTGTTGAATTGACGCCGCGCCGCTCATAAATCCTGCCGTTGTAATTGCAAGCGTCAAAAGTAAAATTTTTTTCACAATTTTAAACTCCCAAAAATTTTTAAGTAACAGTAAAAAAAATCGATTTTAAGGCGTCTGACAGGCTCGTAGCGCGTCGATTTTAACCCGAGGGTAGATTTATATCAAAAAAATTTGAAAGTGCTTTAAAATCAATCCTACGCGCAATTTTCAAACTTCCAAAAATTTTTTCAATGAAACGGTACTGCCCAAAGTTCCTACCAACATTCCCGCAATTATCAGCGTCAAAGTTAAATAATTTATAAAAGGATACTGTTCAATCAGCGGCAAAAATGCAAGCGTTGCATAAACTTTTTGAGTCATTGCAGAATAAAAACTTCTTAAAATTATTGCGCTGATACTGCCGCCGATAAATCCCAGCAAAATTCCTTCCAACACGAAAGGCCAACGAATAAATGAATCCGTCGCGCCAACATATTTCATTATAGCAATTTCTTTTCGCCGCGCAAATACCGTAAGCCGAATTGTATTTGAAATTATAAAAACCGTCGCAAGTGCCAAAATCGCCATTAAAATTAAGCCGAAAACCCGTACAAAGTGCGTTAAGTCAAATAAATTGTTCGCCACGTCTTGCCCGTATTTGACTTCTTCAACGCCGTATAAATCGCTAATTGCCGCCGCCGTGCGTTTGACGTCCTGCGCACTTTTTACTGTTACCAAAAAATAATTCGGCAGGGGATTTGAATCGCCCAACGCGTCCAAAATTTTTTTCTGATCGCCGAGCCGTGCCTCCAAAGTTTTTAATGCTTGCTCTTTTGTCACGTATTCAATTTTTGTAACACTGGATAAATCTTTCATCATTTTTTCGACTTCTGCACGATTTTCCGGAGTCAAGCCGTCCACAAGGTACGCCGAAATTTGCACTTGACTTTCAAGCGAAGACGCCATTTTTGTCATATTCATCAGCAAAATTAAAAATACGCCAAGCACGAAAAGCGATACAGTAACCGTGCCGATTGAGGCAAAAGTCATCCAGCGTTTTCTTATCATTGACAAAAAAACTTCACGAAAATAATACTCGATAGTTTGAAAATTCATTTTGCGCAGTGCCTCACTTTTAACCTTTGTACTTGCCGTGAATTTGGTCACGGATAATTTTTCCGCCTTCAATCGCAATGACGCGCTTTTTTAATTTGTTGACAATGTCTTTATCGTGCGTCGCCATTACTATTGTTGTGCCCGCCGTGTTAATTCTCAAAAAAATATCCATAATATCCCAAGTTGTAGCCGGGTCTAAATTGCCCGTCGGCTCGTCTGCAATTATAATTTTGGGGTCGTTGACAATCGCCCGCGCAATTCCTACGCGTTGTTGTTCGCCGCCTGAAAGTTGCTCCGGAAAACTTTTTGCCTTTTCGCGCAGTCCTACAATATCCAAAACGGCGTCAACACTTCGCTGAATAATTTTGCGCGGAACTTCAATAACCTGCATTGCAAACGCCACATTTTCATAAACTGTTTTATCTTCCAAAAGTCTGTAGTCTTGAAAAATGACACCCAAGCCGCGCCGCAAGTACGGTACTTCCTTTCTTGTCATTCGTACAACGTCGCGCCCGTCAACAAAAATTTCGCCGGCAGTCGGTGTTTCTTCGTGCATTAAAAGTTTCATCAGCGTTGACTTGCCGCTTCCGGAAGTTCCAACTATAAAAACAAATTCGCCGCGCTCAATGTCAATGGTTACATCGTCCAACGCTACAACGCCGTTTTTTTCATAAATTTTGGTTACGTTTTTTAAATGAATCAAAATTTCACCCGCTAAAGTAAATCTGTCATATTTAAAATTGGCAAGATAATTGAGAAAACCAACGCGCCGACAATTACGCCCGCGGTTAATGTGCCGTAAACTTCAGCCTTTGCCGGTAAAGCCCGCAATGTTTCTTCAATTTCAAAATCTGCCATTGATTCGCACTGTCTCAACATTTCTACAATATTTCCGCTTGCCTCGCCCGTTACAATCAAGCCCAAATACAGCGGCGATAAATCTTTCAAAACTCTTTTCAAAGTTGCGCCGAATTGCTCGCCCGCCTCCACTGAAGATTTTATTTTTTCAAGAAGTTTCTGCATTTGTAAATTGGAACTTGACGCCGCGCTTAAACTTATTGCCGCGTCCAATGTTACGCCGCTTTCAAGCAAAAATCCCAACCTGCTGAATAAATTTCTCAATTCAATTTCGCGCAGGATTTTTACTTTTAGTTTCAAAGTGTCGCAAAAAAATTTGAACGCTTCAATTTCTCTGTAAGCCAAGAAAATTAAAATTATCGCCGCTAAAATTATAACAGAAATTAAAAATAAATGCTCTGATAAAAATCTGCCGCCCGCCAAAAAAATTGTGGTTATCAAGGGTAATTTGTTACCTGCCGCGCCGTAAAAAGATTCAAAGACCGGCAAAGTTATATTTATCATAACGACAGCCGCAACTGCCGCCGCCAAAAGTACAACAAACGGGTAATACATTGCCGAGCGAACTTTTCTGTTGGTTGAGTAACTGCGCTCAAGTTGCTCGGCAAGCCGCGTTGTAACTTCCTGCAACCTGCCGCTTGTTTCGCCAATTTCTACAGATTGAATTGAATCTCCGCCAAAAATTATTTCGTACCTGCGAAGAGCCGCGCTGAAAGTTTCGCCGCCTTCAACCGTTGCAACCAATTCTTTTAAAATTTTTTCTGAAATGTGACCTTCAGCCGCCCGCGCCAAAGTTTGTAATGAATCGTGCAAAGTCATAACGCCCAACATTACGCTAAGTTCACGAAAAAATACCGAAGTCCAACGCCCGCCGAGTTTCAACTTTATAAAAAAATCTTCAGCCAATTTTAAAATACCGACGCGCTCCGGCGCAAGACTTACAACTTTAACGCCTTGATATTGTAAAACCGCGTAAGCTTCAGCGTAAGTTTCAGCTTCAAGTGTTCCAACCTGCGCGACGGAATTTTCATCATAGCCTTTATATTTAAATTTTTTCATTGTACACCCAACTTTTTCAACGCCGCGTCCATTGTTTGCATACCCGCCGCCGAATTGCTAAGCATTACGTTTGGCAGTTGTACATATTTTCCTTGCCGAATTAAAGAACGCGCCGCCGGATTTGCGATTAAAACTTCAGCCGCACATTTTACCGCGCCGTTAATTTTTATCAGTTGCTGTGAAATTATCGCCGAAAATTCATCTGCAAATAAATCCCGTATTGCGTCACGTTGCACGAGCGGAAACATTGTTTCAACGCGCATTGCAGTTTCAGCGGCGGACTTTGTATGAAGTGTTGCCAAAACCAAAACGCCCGCCGCCGAGGCTTCCAGTGCCGCGTGCATTGTTTCAGCGTCCCTAATTTCGCCGATTAACAGCACGTCAGGCATTTCGCGCAGGGCAACTTTTACCGCGTCTGCAAAATTTAAAAAATCCTGCCCGAGTTTACGTTGACTGACGAAAGAATTTTTTGTACTGTATTCAAATTCGATAGGGTCTTCAAGCGTCAACAAATGACACGGGCGAATTTTGCAAAGTTCATTCAAAAAGGCGGCAA
>JAFSZS010000069.1 GCA_017455645.1 Selenomonadaceae bacterium
CCCCCCCCTCTGTCAAGTACTGACGCCATTTTTTAGCAATTAAAAAAAGCCGTGTCATTTTTTGACACAGCTTGAAAATCTTTTTAATCAGGATAATATGTCACGCAAGATTTTGGCGATTCATAAACTTTTACCGCTTTTAATTTCGTCGTACCGCTGAAAATTTCCGATACTGATAACTTGTCAAAAATTTCCTTTGCAAGATTTTCAGCCGTCGGATTTTTTTTTGTGAACATTTCCAGCTCATTCAAATATTGGTGGTCGAACTCATCCAAAATTTTATTCAATTCAGATTTTAAAACTTTGAAGTCTATCAAAATTCCCAATTCGTTTAATTCCGAGCCCTGCGCGACAGCCTCGACAATCCAATTATGCCCGTGCAAACGTGCGCACTTGCCGGGATAATTTCTGATAAAATGCGCCGCCTCAAATTCAGATTTAACCGCCAATTCGTACACTTTACCACTCCCTCACTTCCGCGCCGGTTATAAAGTTAAAATATTTTTCAGTCAAAGATTTTTCAACAGCCGAGCCGATAAACATTTTGCCGCGTAAATCAGGATGCAAGCCGTCCGGCGTCAATTCTGCGCGAAGTTCGCCGTTTTCGTCTTCAAGCCGACTTACAACGTCAATAGAAAATTCATTTTGTAAAATCCACGCGTTAATTTTTGGGCGTTCAACTTTCCAACTCTTTTTGAAGGGAATACCGCGGCGTTGCATTTTGTCTTCATTCATTGGCGTAATTGTGCAAAAGACCGGGATAATATTATTTGCCTTGCATTTGTCACGCAGAATTTCATAATTTTTAATGACTTGCTCGGCAGTTGCGCCGCCCCTAATGTCATTGGTGCCGCCCATTATTATTAAAATTTTCGGCTGAAAAGGTAAAACGTCCCGCTCAAAACGTTCAATCATCATTGCGGTTGTATCGCCGCTGCGCCCGATATTTTTAATCTGCAAATTGCAAAAAGTTTCCCATTGGCAGGAAAGTTGCCCCGCCGGAATAAAATTTGCCCCGCCGTGCGTTATGCTGTCGCCGAGTGCCGCAAATGTTACGGGAGCTTTTACGCTGATTAATTTCTTTTCCGACCATTCGCTTAACTGCTTTTTGTTTTTGTCAACAACACAAACGCGCCAATAAAAATTTCCAATTTCATTGAAAGGTTGCCAATCTGTAACGCGGCTTAAAGATTCACTGTTCAGCAGTTCACGAACTACCGCGCCTTCAGAATTTAAAACCTGTACCAAATAAAATTCAGTATTCGCCAAAGGCTCCCAAGAATAAGTGGGATAAACCGGCGAAAAAGCCATTGCCTCAAATTCGGTTGTAGGATTGGGCGCGGCAAATTTATATTTCGCCTCAACCGGTACACCCAAAAAAATTACCGCCGCAATTATCGCCAAAAGTTTTTTCAAAAAAATTCCTCCCTGTATAAAACCCGCTGTTTGCGCGTAGAATCGATTTTAACGCACGTTTAATTTTTTTTAACATAAATGTACCCTTGAGCCTGGAAAAGCTGTTCTGAAGTTAAATCTGCGCGAATACGAGCCTGTTTTTGACCAGCTTACCAAAAAATTTTACCGCCGCAATTATCGCCAAAAGTTTTTTCAAAAAAATTCCTCCCTGTATAAACCCGCTGTTTGCGCGTCGACTCGATTTTATCGCACGTTTAATTTTTTTTAACATAAATCTACCCTTGAGCCTGGAAAAGCTGTTCTGGAGGCTCTCAGGCGCGTCTACGGGCTTAATTTTTTAACCATAACAAAAAAGCGAAGGCTAAAACCTCCGCCAAAATTTCTAAGTCAAAAAATTTATTCTGCAAATTCAATGTAGCCGAATTTATCTTCAATTTCGCCCATGTGAATGCCTTCAATATAATCATACATTTTTTGGGTAAATTCGCCGATTTTGCCGCCGTTAATGACGTATTCCTTGCCTTTGTATTCAAGAACGCCGACAGGGGAAATTACAGCCGCCGTACCGCTGCCAAAAACTTCCTCAAGCGTGCCGTCTTCGTAAGCTTGAATAACTTCATCGATTGAAATTTTGCGCTCAACTGCGGGAATCCCCCAATCTTTGGCAATTTCTAAAACAGTGCGATGAGTTATACCGTCCAAAATGGAAGTTTGCAATTTCGGCGAGGGCGTGATAACTTCGCCGTTAATCTTGAAAAGAATATTCATGGAGCCGACTTCTTCAATATATTTTCTTTCGACTCCGTCCAGCCAAAGTACTTGGTCATAATTTTTTTCGTGCGCAACCAGTCCCGCGTGCAAGCTTGCCGCGTAATTTGCAGGGGTTTTAGCCGCACCCAAGCCGCCGCGTACTGCGCGAACGTATTCAGATTCAACCATAATTTTGACAGGCGCGAAGCCGTGCGCGTAGTAGGCAGCAACCGGCGAAAGAATTATCAAGAATTTGTACTGCTTGCTAACCTTGACGCCCAAATAATCATCAGTTGCAAAAATGAACGGGCGAATGTACAAACTTTGCCCCTTGCCTGTCGGTATCCAGTCTTTTTCGATTGAAATTAATTTTTTCAAGCCGGCAAGTGCAACGTCAAAAGGAACTTCGGGAATATCAAGAATTTTGGCAGAAACATTGACGCGGCGCATATGATCTGACGCGCGGAAAATTACCGGTTTATCGCCGTGCTTGTAAGCTTTTAAGCCGTCAAAAATCGCCTGCCCGTAATGCAAAGTTGTATTCGCAGGACTAAGTTTTAAATCTTCGTAGGGAACAATTCGCGCATCGTGCCAACCGTCTTGCGGATTGTAATCCATTTCAAACATATAATCTGTAAAATGTGTACCGAACCCAATTTTGGAAACGTCGGGCTTAGTTTTCAAAGTCTTTGCCTCAATAAATTTAATTTCCATTTGAAAAACTTCCTTTCTGTGGTATTTGGTAATTTTATTTCGGCAAGTTAAGACTGTCAAGCGTTTTGAATTTACCGTTATTATTCAGTTATGTAAATTTTAAAGTTTTGTAAAATTCTCTGCAAATTATCTAAATTATTAAATTCACGCCAATATAAAAACTTTTCTTGTCTGTCAATGTGAAGTCTAATCAGATTTTTTACTTCCGGAATCAGCACCAAGCAATTCGTATAAATTTGCTTAACTTCAGGATATTTGAGAGGCAGAATGTTTGGAAACTCGCTAAATAACAATTTTGAATCAGCAATAGATAAGCCTGTGAAAGTCGTTGCATAAATGGCTCGCAAAGATAACTGTTCAAAAATTTTTCCGCGTTCATCCCCCAAAATATTTTCCTTAAGATATGAAGCTAATGCACGGCAAGTTAAAAATGTTTCCATTTTGCCGGTAAAAAATTCAAAAGGCAAATTTTCATTGAGTAGCGGCTTAAGATTTTTCATTAGAGCATTAAGTATTTTTTCATAGTTAATATAACATTTCTGCCCCCCCTTTGTAGAGAAAGGGCGTCACGATAAGCTAAAATGCTATCGTCAAATACGTCATTATTTTTTTCGTGAGTAAAATTTTTTTCGTTGTAGTATTCTTTGCCGCCATAAGAGGCATCTTCACTGCCGAGATTATACTTTCTCAAAAATTCTTCACGTGATTTTAATTTGTAGTGATTGATTAAAATTTTTTCATTAAGTGGATTGGTATTTTCAAAATCTCTAAAATCAATAGTAATAAAACCTAAAAAATATTCCACAAAATGCGGCGTGGTCAAATAATTTATTTTGCGCGGATTTGAGATACTTTTTACCTTAGCTTCAAAGTTTGAGGCGCGGCGGGTAAATCTTTCCAAAACACCTTTGTTGTAATCAGCTTTTTCTAAATTGTTGGAGCCGTACATCATCCAGTTAATACTAAGCCCGCCGGCTGTTGGGTTATCTTCCAAAAATTCGTCTACAACTTCGACAATGCTTTTATTATTTTGTGGAAAAATAAATTCGTCTGCGTCGATAAAAGCCATATATCTGCAAAAAAATCTGTACATTTTAAAAGCTTCGGTATAAGCTTCAATTTGTTTTTGAACGCCGGGATAAAATTTATAAGTAACTATACCTTCGTCAATGTAAGGCTTTAAAATTTCTTTAAGATTATCGGGACTGTCATTGTCATAAATATAAAAATGATCGACGCCCGCCAAAATGTGATAGTCCAGCCATTCTTTGACGTAGGGTGCCTCATTTTTCATTATTGCAACAATTGCCAAATCGTACAAAAATAAATCTTTATCAACCGCCATAAAATCACCTAGCCTTTTTTGACGTTATCGCCGTAAATAGTTTTCCAATCGTCTTTCATAGAAATTGCAAGCCAGCCGTTTTCTTGGGCAAGTTTTAAGCAACTTTCAGCCTTTGAAGTATTTCCAAATTCCCGCGTTAAATCGTCGCAAATGACAAAAAATGCCGCGCTTTTATATTTGTTGCCGTAAACCGTATAATTTAACATGCTGGTATCGCCTGAAGAATTGCCGAAACCTAAAACCGGTTGCTTGCCAATTTCTTGGGCAATTACAGAAACTTTATTCATTTTTAAATTTTTTTCAATCAAGTTGCCGCGTACAAGATAATCATTTTTTTTGTAAACGTAATTGCCGCCGTCGTTTTCATCTTGATAAGCTGAAATAATTTTTGGGTCGGAACCAATTACATTATTGGGCGCAATTTTTAATAAATCGCAAGCCAAAATTCTTACAGTTGGTCTGTCACTTCCGGAAACTATGTAAACAGTAAAATCATTCGCCTGCAAATATTTTATCACTTCAACCATTGGCAAATAAAAAGCTTCGCCCCATTTCAAATTGGTTAAGCCCTCAACAGGTTTTTGCATAAAATTTTGTACATATTTTTCATAATTGGCGGGCGTCATTCCCTTAAAAACTGATTCTTGAGATTTTGCTTCGTCCACGTCAACATTTTTGGGAAATTTTTTAGTTTTTCTGATAGAATTTTCAATATTTTGGGCGTATTCTCTGTCAGCTTGCGAAGGAATAAAATTTTCGTCATAAAGTGCGCGCTCCAAATAAAGCATCCACTCGAAATAATACGGCTCAGTTTCACAAAGAAAAGTTCCTTCCATATCAAAAACGGCGATTCTATCTTCAACTGGGATAAAATTTTTACTCTTTTTGTTGGTAACATCTTTGACATAATTTTTCAGCTCGGCTAAAGTTTCTGAATCTTTGTTCCAATATTGGAAGTTGCCGCTTTTTTTGACTTGAATATTTGAAATTTCTGCGCGAGTGGCGGCTTGAACTTCAAGGTTGCCAAAACTGCAAAAACTGCCAAAACTTAAAGTACCTGCCAAAATTCCTGTTAAAAGTTTCTTAAGCATTAAAATTTACTCCTAATTATTTCTAAAATTTTCGCGCAGTTCAAAGACGCGCTAAGCGGCATGATTTCACTTTCAAATTTTCCCGCCTCAAGGCAATTTACAAAATGTTTAATTTCGCCAAAAAAATCATCGACTTCATAGGGCGCGGAAATAATTTTATCGTTAAGCGTCATAGATTGCGGGCGGTGTAATTCCTCGACAATAATTTTTCCGTTCGTGCCGTGAATAACTGCTTGCCGCGGCTTTTTCCTGTCAAAGGCGCATTCCAATTTTCCAACTTTGTCGCCAAAATTTAATTCGGCGTCAACGTAATAATCAATTTCATTTTCGATTTTTGCAGTGATATTTTTTACATCGGTAACCGCGCCGAGAAAATCTTCAAGCCAACTTGCGCAGTAAATACCGACGTCCAAAAGTGCGCCGCCTTGTCCTTTTTGCGTATGGTAAGTTTTGCCGGTGAGCTCCATCAAGTTGCAAAGTGAAGTTTCAACCGAAATAATTTCGCCAATTTCGGCTTGCGCAGATTTTATTTTTTCGTACAGCGGAACAAAGCGCGGCTTCATTGCCTCCATAAAAAGTTTTTTTTCGGCGCGTGCAACGGCGGCTATTTCTTCCATTTCAGAAAAATTCAGCGTTGCGGGCTTTTCGCACAAAACGGCTTTACCGGCTTTTAGCGCACGAATGGCAATTTCTTTGTGCAGGGCGTGCGGCAGTGCGATATAAACCGCGTCAATTTTTTCATCTGCCAAAAGTAAATCGTGTCCTGCGTAAGCTTTTTCGGCAGAAATTTTTTTTGCAAACTCGTCAGCTTTTTGTTGAGTGCGTGAACTTACGGCGGCAAGTTTACAGCGCGGCTCATTTTTCAAACTTGCGGCGAATCTGCCGACAATGTAACCCGTGCCGATAATTCCCCAGTTAATCATTTTTCTACCTCCAAACTTTGTAAAGTGCGAATTTTTTTTATATCAAGCAGTAAATTTACAGTGCGGCTCCTTTTTCAAATTTAAGCCGCCTTTCAAAAGTTTTTGGTATAAAATATCGTGCAAGAGTCAAAGGACGCGTTACAGGTGATTGTGGAGCGTGTACGAGCCTTTCAAAATCCCTTGCTACAAATTTTGTAAAGTGCGAATTTTTTTTATGGCAAGCGGTAAATTTTCCAGAATGTCAGACGCGATAAGCCCTTCGCTTTTTTTTGAGGCGGCAAAATCGCCAGCCGTGCCGTGCAAGTAAACGCCCGCCAAAGGTGCAAAAGGCGTTTGCAACATTAAACCGGCGATAGTTCCAGCCAAAACGTCGCCGCTGCCCGCGGTTGCCATTCCGCTGTTGCCGAGCGCAGAAATAAAAATTTCGCCGTTGGGATATGCAACGATTGTACATTCACTTTTCGCCACGATAATTGCGCGGTAGTCCTGCGCGACGTGTTTAACATTCAGCACTAAATTTTGTCTAATTTCAGTAACCGTGGAATCTAAAAGCGCGGCAAGTTCCCCCAAATGTGGAGTAAGAATTGGAATTTGTTTACAAGTCTTTAAATCTTCAGCCTTGCCGTTAAAAGCAAAAATAGCGTCGGCGTCAATTATCAACGGCTTATCAATTGTTGTTACAAAATTTTTTACAAGTTCCAAAGTTTCAGCGTTACGCCCTAAGCCGCTGCCGATTAAAATTACGTCAAATTTTTCTGCAAGTTTAAAAAGATTTTCCAACGCCTGCTTGCCGCCGATAACGCCGAGCTTGTCTTCAGGAAGTGGAATTGTCATTATTTCAGTTAATTTGACTTCGTACAAGTCATTTAAACTTTCGGGAGCCGCCAAAGTAACAATACCCGCGCCCGCCCGTAAAGCCGCACTTGACGCCAAACACGCCGCGCCCGTCATTCCGCGAGAACCGGCAATAACTAAAATTTTTCCGCAACTGCCTTTGTGAACGTCACGCGCCCGCGCCGGTAAAAGCGTCTTTGCAAGTTCGTCGTCAATCAAAGTTTGGTGAATATCTTCATTCAGTAAATCGCCGGGTATTCCAATATCGTCAATGACAAGTTCGCCAACATAATTTGCTCCGGGGCAAATGAAATGCCCGGGCTTAGGCAAGCCGAGCGCAACCGTACAAGCCGCGTTAATTGCAACGTCTTCAACCGCGCCCGTATCTGATGCAACGCCCGACGGTACGTCAACAGAAATAATTTTTTTGTCGGCAGAATTTGCAAGCCGAATTAATTTTAGCGCAGTTGGTCTCATTGCGCCGAAAAATCCCGTGCCCAAAATCCCGTCAATAATTGCGTCTGTAAATTTTAAGGCAACTTGTAAACGCTCCCAGGCTCTGTCAGTTTCCAGATTTAAAATTTCTACGCCCATTTCGCGCAGGATTTTCATTTGAACATTGAAAGAATTTGTGCGGTGATTTTTGTTGCCAATCAGAAATACTTTGATTTTTGCGCCGCGGTTAAACAAAAATCTTGCAGTAACGAGCGCGTCGCCGCCGTTGTTGCCGCTGCCTGCCAAAACGCAGATACTTTTGTTGTTGACATTGCCCAAAACTTTCAAAGCCGCTTCAAAAACTCTGTGCCCTGCGCTTTCCATTAATGACAATTCCGGCAAGCCGTATTGATTTATTGCGGCGGCGTCAATTTCGTGCATTTGTTTCGCCATTGCAACTTTCAAGGAAAAATCTCCCTTCGGTTTTTTAGGGTTCCAGGGTTCCAGGGTTCCAGGGAACTAGGGTTCTAGGGAAATTTTTTAATCCCTATATCCCTATATCCCTGACTGTAATAACCCACAAATAATTTTTGGCGGCAATTTGATTAAGTTTTTCAATTTGAACTTTGGAAAGTTTTTTTGTGCAGTAAAGTTTTGAAGTGTCGGTTAAAAGCGGCACTTGACGAACTTGCAAGCCGTGCGCATTTAAAAATTGTATCGCCTCGGCTTGAGATTTAAAAGTATCGTCAAAAATTTCACTGTCAAAAAGTTCTTCGTACATTACTTTTGTTTCGTCGTAAAGTAATTGGGCTTGATGTTGACCGTAAAGCGCGGCGGCAATTTCTTTGAAAAAATCTTTGGTTGCAAAATCAGTTGAAATGAAGCAACCGCCGTGTTTCTGTAAAATTTCTCTGATTAAATCGAACATTGCTTCGTTACGTTCTTCAGTCAAGTAAATCTGCAAGCCGTTTTCAATGATACAAATTTTGCCGTTAAATTTACCTGCGTTGCCGAGCATTGCCTCCCTATCCTCAACCAAAACTTCATCGTAGTAAACATTTTGTGAGTAATTTTTGCCGATAACTTTTGGGATAATTTCAGACGCGCTGACTGCAACGGCGGCTAATTCTGCGCCTATATATTTTCTGTCTTCGCGGGCGAAAACCACCGCGCGGGGCGTGTAACCGCCGCCTATATCCATTATATTGGTATAATTATTTTTGCGGACGTATTCGACGCTTGAGGCGTAATTTAATTCTTGAAAAATGCTGTTCAAAAGTTCGAGCCTGTCATAATCGCGCAGATTTGTTTTATCAAAAATATTGTTTTTGTCTATTGCTTTAAGAATTTTTTTGGCTTCAGGTTGTCCGGTATTTGCGAGCCATTGAAGTTTTACAAGTGCGGAATAGGAAACCATTTCAAATTCAGCCGCCGAAACTTTTGCAGTTAGAATTGTACTGAAAATCAGCAGTGTAATTAAAATTTTTTTGAACATTAAAAATCCTCCATATTACTTAAAGTGCGTTTGCAAATTCTAATTTTTGTTATTTAGATATACTTTTCTTTGTTGCGTCAAAGAATGCAACCTTGCGATTTGCGCTTGAGCGCACGCTTGCTGACGCAAACGCGCAAGGGCGTCCATCCGTGGACGCCGACACTTTTATTTGTAAACATTTTCTAGAATTACAAAGGCGGTTGCATATTCTTTGCAGTGGCTTAAACTTACGGAAATTTTTTTATCGCCGGTAAAAGTTTCTGCCTTGCCGTGTAAAAAAATTTGGGGCTTGCCTTTGGCGTCATTTAAAATTTCAACTTCAGTAAGACTTGTGAAAATTCCCGTGCCCAATGCCTTAAAAAAAGCCTCCTTAGCGGCAAATCTTGCGGCATAGGAGGCAGCGGATTGAGCTCCGCGACTTTCGCAATAATTCTGTTCAAGTTTGGTAAAAACTTTTTCCTTAAAATGTTCGCTCGAAACTGCGCGACGCACTCTTTCAATTTCGATAATGTCAGTGCCAATTCCGAAAATCATTTTGCAACCAAGTCTGTATCGCTGTTGGAATAGACGCCTTGATTGGGGTTAAATGACAGCGTACGCGCAATTAAAATTTCAACGCGGCGGTTTCTTTGTTTATTTTCGGGCGTGTCATTTGGAGCTATTGGGCGGTATTCGCCGTAACCGATGGCTGAAAATCGCGCAGGGTTTAAATCGCTGTTAATCGCCAAAAGATATTTCATAAAAGTCATAGCGCGGACGGAGCTTAATTCCCAGTTTGAAGGGAATTGTGCGTTGTTAATTGGATCTGTATCGGTATGACCGGAAATTAAAACTCTTTCAGGTACAGCCGCCAAAAGTTGCGCAACGATAGGACCGATTCTTTGAGATTCAGGAACTAAATCAGCGGAGCCTGACGGGAAAAGCGCGCGTTCTTTGATACGGATCATCAAGCCTTCCTCTTCAAGTTGCGTTGAGAGTTCGCCTTCCAAATCATTTTCTTTAATGTAAGCCTCAAGTTGTTCCTGCAATTCTGCAAGGGATTCATTTTCTTGAATATAATCCGCGTTGCCTTCGCTTTCATTGGAATTTATTTGTTGTTGCGGGCTCATATTGGGACCGGCTTGATCAAAGACTGAAGGACCGCCTGTATTGAACGCCGCGGTAAAAGCCTGCGCGAGTGCTTGCAATTTAGTTTGGTCTGTTTGAGAAATTGCGAAAAGAGCGATAAACAACGCCAAAAGCAACGTCATCAAATCTGAATAAGGCAGTAACCAAGCTTCGCTGGCTTCTTCTTCGTGTTTTTTGCCACGTTTCTTTTTTGCCAAGCTGAAAACCCCTTTCTAAAAAAATTCACTAACCACTATTCCCTATTCCCTACTCCCTATTGTTGTCCTTCTTCGGCAAATTCGCCGCGTTCACTTTGCGGGATAAA
Source organism: Selenomonadaceae bacterium (assembly GCA_017455645.1). Lineage (GTDB taxonomy): Bacteria > Bacillota > Negativicutes > Selenomonadales > Selenomonadaceae > Quinella. The sequence goes on from JAFSZS010000069.1 coordinate 10,436, forward strand.
TACCAACAATTTTGACTGAATAGCGGTAGGAGAATCGCCGGCTTGAAGTGAAAGAATACCTTCAATAATCATACGTTTGTAAGCAATTTCGTTGGCAGATTTAACTTTTAATTTGTTGGCGAAGGGCAACCAAAGAACGTAACCTGTAAAAATACCGAGAATCGTAGCAACGAACGCCGCGGCGATTGAGTGTCCCAATTTGTCAATATCGTTTAAGTTACCGAGTGAAGCGATAAGACCGACAACCGCGCCCAAAACGCCCAGTGTTGGTGCGTAAGTTCCGGCTTGCGTGAAAATGGAGCGTGCCTCTGAATGTCTTTCTTCCATGATTGAAAGTTCAGCGTCCAAAACGTCGCTTACAAAATCAGGGTCCATACCGTCAATAACCATACTCAAACCATTTTTGAAAAAGGGGTCTTCAATGTCAGCAACTCTACTTTCAAGAGCAAGAATACCTTCACGGCGTGCCAACTGCGAAAGTTCGACGAAAAGTTTTACCATTTCGACTTTGCCGCCTTCACTTTCTGCGCGAAACAGAATTTTGAAAAGCGCGGGCATTTTTGAAATAGTTTCCATAGGAAAAGCATTGAACAAACAAGAAAAAGTACCGCCGATAATGATTAAAAACGCTGCCGGATTGTTTAACGCACTAAGCGGCGCACCTTTCAAAATCATTCCAACGAAAATTGAAATGACACCGGCGATTAACCCAATTACTGTAGATTTTTCCAAAATAGCAACCTCCCTTTGCCGTCGAGGTTAAATTTATAATTCCACGACTAACCAAAATAAAATCTAACGGCGTATGATAGTTTTTCTTTCAATGTTTAAAAAAAAATTCCTGCCGCGTCAAAAATTTTTTCCTGCAACAGAAATTTTATTTTTTAATCTAAATTCAGTGAACGCCACAAATAATTTATACGCGCTTTGACTTCCGGAGTCATTTCTATTTCGTCGGGCCATTCGCGCAAATGTCCTTCTTCCTTCCAACTTTTTGTGGCGTCAATCCCGATTTTTGCGCCGAATTTCGGCAACGGCGAAGAATGATCCAAAACATCAAGCGGACCATGAACAATTTCCAAATCGTGTTCAGCGTCAATGTTATTGAAGACGCGCCAAGCAACCTCGCTTAAATTTTGTACGTCAACATGAGAATCAACAACGACAATCATTTTAACGTTCATCATTTGCCCGAGCCCCCAAAGTGCGTGCATAACTTTTCTTGCTTGCATTGGATAAGATTTTTTAATCGACACGATAACGCAATTATGAAAGACGCCTTCAAACGGCATATTGATATCGACAATTTCGGGTACAATTTGCTGAAGGAGCGGCAAAAAAATTCTTTCGGTTGCCTTTGCAAGGTAACAATCTTCTTGCGGCGGCTTGCCTACGATTGTTGCCGCGTAAATTGGATTTTTCCTTGTAGTTATGCAGGTTATGTGAAAAGTTGGATAATCATCAGCCAAAGAATAAAAACCGGTATGATCGCCGAAAGGTCCTTCCCTGCGCAATTCGGCGGTTGCAATGTAACCTTCCAAAATAATTTCTGCGTGCGCGGGAACTTCCAAATCTACAGTTTTGCATTTTGTCAACTCAACTGATTTATGACGCAAGAAACCCGCAAAAACCATTTCATCAATATCACGCGGCAAGGGCGCGGTTGCGGCGTAGGTTGTAACGGGGTCTGTACCAATAGCCACGGCGCATTCAATTTTATTTTCGGCGGCGTCGCGCAGATTTTCCGCGCCGTTTTTGTGTATGTGAATATGCATTCCTGTTGTTGTAGAGTCAAATTTTTGCAGGCGGTACATTCCAACATTGCGCTTGCCGGTGTTGGGATTTTTTGTAAAGACAAGCGGCAAAGTTATAAAAGCCCCGCCGTCGCCGGGCCAACATTTTAAAATTGGAATTTTATCAAGGCTCGGTCTTTCGTCAACAATTTCTTGACACGGCGCATTTTTTACATATTTTGGAAAATTGATAACCTTACTGCCTGTTGAAATGATTGAAACGATATTGGAGCGATTTTTCAGCGAAAGGTAAGGCAATTTCAAAAGTTCCCTAATATCGTTGGCGGCGTCATCCAATTTTTCAACGCCTAACGCCAAACAAATTCTTTCGTAGCTGCCAAACTGATTCATTAAAACGGGCATATCGTAGCCGCGCACATTTTCAAAAAGCAATGCAACGTTGCGGCTGTCTTTGAATTTTGATACGCGGTCTGTAATTTCGGTAATTTCCAATTCTGCGTCCACGGGAACTTTTATTCTTTTGAGCCAATTTCTTTTTTCCAATTCGTCAATAAATTCTCTTAAATCTTTGAACGCCAAATTTACACCTCCAAATTTTTTTGAAGTTTAACAATTTAAAATTGCCGCGTCAACTTTTCCGGAAATAAAAATATTATGCCTCTGTCGCCGCGTGAGAGCCACGCAGACGCCCGCGCAGGAGGTTTTTAATATAAATCCTTACCCCAAGATTGAAAATTGATTGTAGGGCGTTTAGAGCGAAATTTGGGCGCAGAAAAATTTCTTGACAATTTAAAATGTTGGTGTTATTATAACCGCCGTAATGCCGAAGTGGCGGAATTGGCAGACGCAGCAGACTCAAAATCTGCCGTAGGCGACTACGTGCCGGTTCGAGTCCGGTCTTCGGCACCATTTTTTTTGCAATAATTTTTTTGAAATAAATCAGCGGTTGAGTGAAGAGCTTAACCGCTTTTTTAGTAAAATTTTTGGGAGGTTTCAACTTGTACAAAAAATTTTTTCTGTTATTGGTAGCGATAATTTTTTTTATGTCAATGAACACGGCAAACGCGGCGCGTACCAAAATTTTATTTATTCCGCACGACGACCGCCCCGTTTCCTGCCTGCAAACAGCCGAAATTGTAAAAGAAACGGGTGCAGAAATTGTAATGCCGCCGATTGAACTTTTGGGCTTGAAAGGCTCCAACGAACACCCCGACCAACTTTGGAAATGGTTTGAAGAAAATGCAAAATCTGCGCGAGCGGCGGTAATTGCGTCAGATTCTTTGTTGTACGGCGGCTTAATCCCTTCACGCAAGCACGAATTTTCACAAGAAAAAATTTCTGCCTTCGTTGAAAATTTTAAAAATATCCGTGAAAAAAATCCCGAAATGAAATTGTACGTTTTCGCCTCGCTGATGAGGACGCCTATGCAGGGCACGAAAGGCGATATTGAAAAGCCGGAATATTATGCAGAGTACGGCGCAAATATTCACCAGTACACCGCGCTTATCGACAAGCAGGAAATTTCCCGCCTTACCAAAGACGAAAAAAATTATCTGGACTATCTCAAAAATTCCATACCGCAAAATTTTTTAAATGATTGGATGCAACGCCGCGCAAAAAATTTTTCTGCTACAAAAAAAATGGTGGACTTCACAAGCGCGGGGATTATCGATTATCTGATTGTCGGGCGTGATGACAACGCGCCGCTTTGTCAAACTCATAAAGAAAACCGCCAACTTTTAGAATACGCGGCGAAAAAAAATCTTCCAAAAGAAAAATTTCAATCGCTTGCAGGTATCGACGAATTTAATTTGTTGCTGTTGACGCGGGCAATTAACGAAATTAACGGCAAAATTCCCGCTGTCAATGTTCAATTCAACAAAGGCAAGGGCGGTAAAACTGTTCCCGCTTTTTCAGATGAACCTATTGCAACTTCGATTGAAGACGAAATTATTATTGCCGGCGGTACAATGGTAAAAAATCCCAAGGACGCAGATTTTATTTTGTTGGTGAACACTGACATTAACGGCGAAACTTTTTGGACGCACAACGCGCCGCCGAGCGATAAAATTTTTGTACCGAATTTAAAACCTGCCGACAGCACGAATAATTTTGTAAATTTGGTTGAGAAAAATTTAAAATCCGGTTACAAAATTGGAATTGCCGATATTAATTATTGCAACGGCTCCGACAACGCGCTTATGAAAATTTTGCACGATAAAAATTTGTTGTTTCAATTTCAATCTTACGCGGGCTGGAATACTGCAACAAATTCAAGCGGCTTTGCACTTTCAACCGGAATTTTGGCAAGTTATATGAATGGCGATTCAAAAAATAAATTGCTTGTGCGCCGTTATCTTGACGATTGGGCTTATCAGGCAAATATCCGCTCGATTGTCGGTCACGATTTATATTATATGCCTCGCGGCGCGGTTGCTTACTACCAATTTGACGGTGAAAGAAATTACGTTGAAGGGCGCGAAACTGAATTGTTGCAGGAATGGGCAGAAAAAAATTTGCCGCCTTATAAATATTTGCGCGGGCTGAAAGTTTTAAATCCGTGGAACAGAATGTTTGAAGTACAGATTGAATTTGGCGCAGATGAATAGAAATTTTGAATTGGATATTTTGCGCGGCTTGACGATAGCTTTAATGATAATTGTTGACGCGCCGCCTGACGCAATTTATAAAACTTTGCAACATTCGGCTTGGCAGGGCTTAACTTTGGCTGATACGGTTTTTCCGGCGTTTGTCTTTGCGATGGGCGCGGCAACTGCTTTTTCGATTTCAAGGCGTCAACCTTCGCTGAAAAAAATTTGCCGTCGCGCAGGACTTTTATTTTTCGCAGGAATTTTATTGAACGGCTTAACTTTTTTCTGTTACGGGCTGGAACATTTCAGATTTTTTGGGATATTGCAAAGGCTGGCGACGGTTTATTTTTTTGGAATGTTAATTTTGTTGAAATTAAAAAGTGCCGCCCAAATTTCAGCGGCGGCTTTTTTGTTGTTGATAATTTCTTCGGCGGGGTTTCACATTTACGCGCCGGAAAATCCCTTTGACGAAATGAAAAATATCAGCGGCGCGGCAGATTTAATTTTTCCGGGCGTGAATCACATTTACGAAAAGACGCACGACCCCGAGGGAATTTACGGCAATTTGGCAAGTACAGCAACAATGTTATTTGGAATTTTGACAGGAAAATTTCTGCTGAAAAAGGAACGTTGGAAAATACTTTTGTACGGCGCGGGGATTTTAATTTTGGGTTACGGCTGGAGTTATTTTGACATTGTATCGAAAAAAATTTGGACTGCGCCATTTGCACTTTTGAACGCGGGCGGCGATATGATTTTAATTGCGGTATTGGGGATTTTATTTGAGAAGTTGCCGCGCTCCAAAAAATTTTTTCGCCCGTTTGATTCACTCGGCAAAAATCCGCTGTTCTTTTTTCTATTGTCAAATGTTTTGGTAATTTTAATGTGTACGATTGAAATTGAAGGCGTGCCAATTTGGATTTTAATTTACCAAAAAACTTTTGCGGGATTAATCGGCGTGGAATTTGGCGCGTTAATTTTTTGTGTAAATTGGTGCGCACTTTTGATAATACCGGCAGAATTTTTAAACCGGCGCGGAATTATAATAAAAATAGGAAATAGCAATTAAAAACTATTCCCTATTCCCTACTCCCTATTCCCTATTCCCTAAAAATCAGCGTCCGTAAGTGTCCCAAGAAATTTCGGTAAAATAAATGACGGTAACAACTTCATCTGCGGTAATACGGCGTTTGTAAATTTCTTCAAAATCTTTCATTAATTCTTCTTTGGTATTAATTTCTGGGTTCTGGTGTTCAAGGTCGATTGAAGTTAAAGTGCCCATAGTTTTTACGCGTACTTTGTCGATAAAGGCGCGGTACAAAAATTCTTTCGTTTCGCCGGGCTTGCCGACGGTTATCCATACAACCGAACTTTCGGGATAAAGATTTGCAACATCGCCGAGGCGCACTGTACAATTTTTACTGCGCGCCATTAACATTTCACGGTGTTTTGATTCTTTGAAATTTAAAGCCATCATTTGAAAAACTTCCTTTCAGTCAGTTTTAGGGAATAGTGGGTAGTTGGTAGTGGATAGTTTTTTTACTACTCCCTATTCCCTACTCCCTATAACCCTATAACCCTATAACCCTATAACCCTATATTCAGCGGCAAGTTTTTTGAAAAGCGGCAAAGATTTTTCAATAGTTTCAGTTTTGATACAGTAGGCGGCGCGGAAATATCCTTTGCAACCGAAATCTGCGCCCGGTACAAGCAGTAAATCATATTTTTTGGCGCGCTCGCAAAAAGCGTAGTCGTCAGCTTCCAACGCCTTTGGAAATAAATAAAACGCGCCTTGAGGCTTGACACATTCAAAGCCCGCGTCAATTAAGCCGTTGTACAGAAGTTTTGCGTTGCGCTCGTAAATTGAAATATCAGAAGGTTTACCGGCGCACTTTGCAACTACCAACTGCCAAAGGCTCGGCGCGTTGACGTGCGTTAAAACTCTAGCCGCGCCTGCAACCGCTCCAAAAATTTTTCCGAAATCTGCAACCGCGTCAGGTACAACAATATAGCCGATTCTTTCGCCCGGCAATGAAAAAGATTTGCTGTACGAATAACAAACTAAAGTATTATCGTAAAAATTCGGCACGTAGGGAACTTCGACGCCGTAAGCAATTTCGCGGTAAGGCTCATCAGAAATTATAAAAATTGCGTGTCCAAATTCTTCAGATTTTTTATTGAGAATCTGCGCGAGGGTTTTAATTGTATCGACAGAATAAACCGCGCCCGAGGGATTATTGGGCGAATTGATAATGACGGCTTTAACTTTGGGCGTCAACATTTTTTCAAAGGCATCAAAATTAATCTGCCAATCTTGCGGCTGCGCGGGTACAACATTTAATTTCGCCCCAACTGATTCAACAAAAACTTTGTATTCGGGAAAATACGGCGCAAAAGTTATAAATTCGTCGCCGTTCTCTGCAAGTGCCTTGAAAGAAATTGTAATGGCGGCGGCGGCTCCCGCAGTAATAAAAATATTTTTGCCCGCAAATTTTGTACCGAAACGCTCATTGATACTTTTAGCCAAAATTTCTCGAACTTGCGGGTTGCCGGGCGCAACTGTATAGCCGTGCACTGCTGAAGGTTCAGAATTTTGCAGAATGTCAATCGCCGCGTTTTTTACAAATTCAGGCGTTGGAACATTGGGGTTGCCAAGGCTGAAATCAAAAATATTTTCTTCGCCGACTTCTGCCGCGCGTTTCCTGCCAAATTCAAAAATCGTGCGAATTGTAGATTTTTTCGTTCCCAATTCGTACATTTTTTCTGAAACCATTTCAAAAATCACCTCCAAATTTTTTGGTATATTATCACAACCTGAAAAAATTTTAAAGCAGGATTTATCAAGACTTTGTATAAAATTTCTTCTGGGAGGCGATAACTTGAAAAAATTTTGGGCGATATTTTTTTTGATAACGGTTGTGAATATTTCGGTTGCTCGCGCAGAAATTTTACCCGTTTCAGATTTTGACGTACAAAAATTTGTTCACTCAATGGCAGATTTAATTTACACTGAAGAATTTCAAGAAGAAAGACCGTTGCTTTTAACAAACGCCGCAAAAATTGAAAATACCGAATTTCCGGAAATTGGCAAGGACGCTTATATTTGTCAATACGGCTTGAAAACTGCAACCGAGCCGGAAGGCGAAATTGTATTTTTTATCGACAGTGAAGAAAAAGTTTCTGCGCTAAAAGTTGTCGGCTATTCGGAACAATCCGGCGAAAGTGCAACAATTTTGCTTGTGACAGCATTAAGGGCAGCCGGCTTGGAACTGTATAACGCCGAATTTTTGTTGACGAATTTAAGCGACAACGAATTTTTGGCAAGTTCGGTTGTTTGGAGCGACGAAATGCAACGCTGCTTTGTACTTATGGCGGGGGCGCGCGCTCAAGCGGCTGAAGGTTTTCAATTTATGCTTGTGGCAAGCGATGTTCAAAATTAATTTTGGAGGCGGTACAATGGAAAATTTACTGGATTTAATGCGTTCGCGCAGGAGCGTCAGGCAGTACACGGACGAAAAAATTTCAGACGAAAACATAAAAAAAATTTTGAGTGCGGCACTGCTTGCGCCTTCGGGGCACTCAAAATATCCTTGCGAATTTATCGTAGTTAAAAATTCTGAAACACTGGAAAAAATGTCACATTGCCGCGTAAATGTTGCAAAAATGTTGACGCAAGCGGCGGCGGCTGTTGTTGTAATTGCCGATACTGAAAAATCTGATACTGTCGTTGAAGATTCGGCGGTTGCTATGATGAATATGGAATTAATGGCAACTTCACTTGGAATTGGGAATTGTTGGATACAGGTTAGAAATCGTCCGGCTGAAAATAATTTGCCGAGTGAAGAATACCTGCGCGAAATTTTAAAGTTCCCAAAAAATTTTATGTGTCAATCAATTTTATCTTTGGGAATAGCGGCTAAGCAACCGCGTCAACGTGAATTGGAAAAATTAAACTTCTCAAAAATCCACGAAGAAATTTTCTAAACTAAATTCTTACAAAACAAAAACCCGTCGGAGGCGGGCTTTTTTATTTTAAGCCGATATTCATACTGCCTACGCGGTAGCCTTGCAAGTCAAGTGTTACGTAATCGAAGCCGTAATTTTTTAAGTTAAAAATAATTTCTTCGCGCAGATTTAAAATTTTTTCAAATTCAGTTGGGGAAATTTCAAGCCTTGCAATATTGCCGTGAACTCGCACGCGCAACTGTTTAAATCCCGCGTCCCACAAAAAATTTTCAGCCGCTTCAACTTGCGAAAGTTTTTCTGCAGTCAAAGTTTCGCCGTAAACAAAACGAGTTGCCAAACAAGCCATTGAGGGTTTATCTGCGGTTGACAAATTTAACCTGCGCGAAAGTTCCCTGATTTCAGATTTATAAAGTTCAGCCGTGCGCAACGGGCTTTTTATTTTTAATTCGGTAAGTGCTTGCATACCGGGGCGATAATCGCCTTCATCGTCTTTGTTGGAGCCTTCGACAACGCAAGCAAGATTATTTTCATTGGCAATTCTCAAAAAATTTTTAAAAAGCGCAGTTTTGCAAAGGTAACAGCGATTTTTGGGATTTTCTTTGACGCCCTCAACTGCAAGCGTGTCAACTTCAAAAATAATTTGTTTGATATTTTCTGCGCGACAAAAATTTTTAGCCGCGTTAATTTCTCTGCGCGGGATAAATACACTTGCCGCGGTTAGTGCAACTGCTTTATCGCCCAAAACTTCGTGCGCAATTTTCAATAAAAAAGTTGAATCGACGCCGCCGGAAAATGCAACTGCTACACTTTCAAAATTGCACAGATTTTTTTTCAGGTTTTCAAATTTTTTTTCAAGCGTCAAAGTAAAACACCCCGCAAATTTTATCAAAATTTTTCCTGCACAAATTTTATAAAATCTTGCGTTTCTTGTAAATCTGCAACTTTCGCCGTGTACATTTGATTACCCATTTGCGGCACCATCATTTCCGGCATTCTTTCGCACATTACAATTTTTTCGCCGTAACGGGATAAAATATCTTCGTGAGAATTTTTGTAATTATGACAATCTCGGCGGCTTGCATACACGCAATAAAAATGCTTGCCGCTGTCTTGCAAAATTCTTTTGTTGAAAGTTATCATATCCGCCCAAATTTGGTAAACGTCAGTAGATTGTGCAAAATTCATCATGTCAGGCGTATAACCTCCGGCAGGGCGCATATTTACCTCAAGACCGACAAAATCGCCTACATTGCCCAAATTTTTTTTAGCTTGCGTCAATCTGAAAAATTCCAAGTGCACAAAACGACTTTTGACGCCAAACGCTTTTACAGTTGCACGCCCCATTTCACAAAGTTTTTCCGGCGCAAAATCTGTTGTGTAGTAAGATAAATCCAGCCGGTTCAAAACAATATCCATAATCGACGGCGACCAAACAGTCATTGATTCAAGCAGCGGCTCGGAATTGGAATTTATAATTGCGTCGTAGGAGCAAATATCGCCGGTTATAAATTCTTCCATAACGTGCGGCGCGCCGGTGTGATTGTCGAAAAAATTTTGTAAATCTGTTTCATTGGAAATTTTGAAAGTGTCGGTTGCGCCAACGCCGTTATCGGGTTTAATTATCACGGGGTAACCAACTTCAGAAATAAAATTTTTTGCCGCGTCAATCGTGGTAATTTTGTGAAGGCGGGCAGTTGGAACATTCGCAAGCGCGTAATATTTTTTCATTGCAGATTTATTTTTGATACGGCTGATATTTTCAAATTGTTCACCGGTTGTAATGTGAAAATCCGTGCGAAGTTTTGAATCCTGTTCAAGCCAAAATTCGTTATTGGATTCAAGCCAATCTATTTTCCCGTACTTGAAACTGAAAAAAGCAACCGCCTGAAAAACTTTTTCGTAGTCTTGCAGATTTTCAACAAAATAATATTCTGTCAAAGATTTTTTCAGCTCGTCGCGCAGATTGTCAAAGGGCGTATCGCCAATTCCCAAAACGTTGACGCCGTTTTTATGTAACCTGTCGCAAAAATTCCAATAGTGCTTGGGAAATTGCGGAGATATAAAAATAAAATTCATCACTGCGCCTCCTTCAAAAATTCCGGCAGAAAATATAAAATTTGTTTCTTCCACCAATACCAATCGTGGTCAACATCGAATCCCCAAAAATCCGTCCACGCCGAAATATTTTTTTCAGCAAAAATTTTCTGCATAATTGAAGTTGTGCGGCGTCCTTCCTCTTCCCAACGCCCTTGACCAACGCACAAAATTATTTTTTTCGTGTTGTAAATTTCAATGTAGGGATGTTGAGGCGAAATATTTTTTAGAAAATCGGCGGGCGAATTGTCATACAGCGTAGGATTTAACCAGCCGTCAAAGAAAAATTTTGCGTCATAAACGCCGGAAAGTGATAACATACCGCCGAAAAGTTCGGGGCGTCTGAAAAAAACAATAGCAGAATGCAAGCCGCCCAAACTGCAACCCGCAACAATCGGCAATTTTTTTGACAAATTTTTTTCTTGAATCAGCGGTAAAACTTCTTCGATTATGTAATTGTAGTAACTTTCTTGACGCGCCGCCCGCCAATCTTTATCGCCGTAAATATTAGACCAAGTTTCAATGTCAACAGTATCAACGCAGAAAAGCTGAATCTTGCCGCGCTCAATAAAATCTTTCAGCGTGTCAATCATTCCGAAATTTTCAAAGTTATCGCTCATTGCGTCCTGCGTCGGAAAAACTAAAATTGGAAGTCCACCAACGCCGTAAATTTTCACATTCATATTTCGCCGCAAATTTTTACTGTAACGATACATTTTAAAATTGCCTCCTTAAATGCAAAAAAGCCCGTAACCTTAAGTTACAGGCTTTCGTTATCGAATCACCGTATCAAAATTTAATTTCGTATTTAAGGATTAAATTTTATACGAATTATAAATTTTTGGCAAGTTTTTTTTCAAAAAGTTATTAATAAAAAACAAAGGAATATTTTTAAGCCGCGCAGAATATAAAAAAAAAATCCCGAAGGAATGATAATTTTGCCAATAAAAATACCAAATAATTTACCCGCCGCAAATATCCTTGAACACGAAAATATTTTTGTGATGAACGCGGCAAGGGCTTATTCGCAGGATATTCGCCCGCTGAAAATTCTGATTTTAAATCTGATGCCGATAAAATCTGTAACCGAAACGCAACTTTTAAGACTTTTGGGAAATACGCCGCTGCAAGTCGAAGTTGATTTTATTTACACTGAAACTTACACACCTACGCACACTTCAAAAGATTATCTAACCGAATTTTACGGCACTTTCAAAGACGTTAAGCACAAAAAGTACGACGGCTTGATAATCACGGGCGCGCCGGTTGAACTTATGGATTTTGAAGACGTTGCATATTGGTCTGAACTTGTCGAAATTATGGAATGGAGCAAGACGCACGTTTATTCAACTTTTCATATTTGTTGGGGTGCACAAGCCGGCTTATATTATCATTACGGAGTACAGAAATATGTTCTTGACGAAAAAATTTCCGGCGTTTACAAGCACAAACTCTGCGTAAAATATGAAAAACTTTTCCGCGGCTTCGACGACGAATTTTTTGTACCACATTCCAGAAATACCGAAGAAAGAATTTCAGATATTGAAAAAATTCCCGCGCTGAAAATTTTGGCAGTTTCTGAAGATGTAGGAGTTTATATTGTTGCAAATTTGGAAAAGCGGCAATTTTTCATAACGGGACACGCCGAGTACGACCCTTACACTTTGAAAAATGAATACGAGCGGGATTTACGCGCCGGTTTAAATCCAAAAATTCCCCAAAATTATTTTCCTGATAATAATCCTGCGCGAGAGCCCGTGGTAAAATGGCGCAGCGTTGCACACTTACTTTTTGCAAATTGGTTGAATTACTACGTTTACCAAGAAACCCCCTACGAAATTGATTCTATTGGTTGAGGTGTTGCAAATGAAAAAATTTTTGGCAGGAATACTAGCCGCGGCGATTTTGTTTTTTCCGTCAATAAGTTTTGCCGTGCCTGAATTTACAATCCCTGAAGAAGTTTACAAATGGATACAATCCACGCCGCGCGGCAATTACTATTTCAATTATCAAGTTTGCGGCTACAAAATTAACGACGATGATACTTTGGATTTAAATATTTTGGAAGTGCCGACAATCATTACCTACGATAACATTCAAATTGAAGACGTCATACAAAAACGCAAATGGCGCGGGAAGTCTACGCGCGGCTACAATAATTTAATCGGTCGCGCAGATTATCTTGTCTTTAACTTTGCAGATGATACTGTTCAAATTGAGCGTCGCGCAGATTTAGACCATACTTTTACAGAATTGGACAGTTACGACGCCGGAGAGCCTATGAAACTTGCCGAATTTTCCCCAAAAGATGTTTCCAGCACATTTTACCGTGAAATTTTGGAATGGGTACAAAAAAACAACGATTGGGTAATCAGACGTTCCCGCGGCAAATTAAGCGCAAAAGACGCCAAACTTAATCCGGCTGATTTTCCAATTTTTAAAGTTACAATGCCCGGCAATTAATTTTTCTTGACAGAAATTTTTGTATATGTTAGACTTTGCGGCGTTAAAGCAGAAGTCATTACTTCTCACCTGCCGACCTTTTTGAGTTGGTACGGTTACGGCTGAAAGGTCGTATTGTCTTTGTACAAGAGAAGGTGGCTTGTTGCCGCCTTTAATTTTTTTACAAGTGCCGCAGGAACTCTGCCACTGTTATAATTTCAAACTTAGCGAAAGCCAAGCATTGAAGGTTTGAATGTAATTCAATTTTTTGCTAAATATTATGAAAGGAAGAAAGTTACTGGTATTGCAAGAAATTGCAATATGTACCCGTGCGTTAACGGGGAAGTTAAGCCTGTGGAGCGTTACAGCAAACGTTAGTAGCGAGCAAATGTTCTTACTAATCACATTTGCAGGCAAAAGCGAACGCAATGAAGCAGGAATGAAACGTTAAAGCTACGGCTTTTTATAAGTTTTCAGTAACGGTGTACTTACAATTAGCAGGGACAGTTTGAGAATCAATGAAGAAATTCGTATCCGTGAAGTCCGCGTAACAGATGCAAACGGCGAACAGTTGGGGATAATGTTGACACGCGACGCTTTAAAACTTGCCGAAGAACAACATTTGGATTTAGTCGAAATTGCGCCCAAAGCACGCCCGCCGGTTTGCCGCATTATGGACTTCGGAAAATATCGCTACGAACAGCAAAAACGCGACAAGGAAGCGCGCAAAAAGCAGAAAGTCATAACGATTAAGGAAGTCAAACTTAGACCAAATATCGAGCAACACGATTTTGAAGTTAAACTTAAAAATGCACAGCGTTTTATCGAAGAAGGCAACAAAGTCAAGGTTACCGTTATGTTTCGCGGGCGTGAACTTTCGCACCCCGAAATTGGCACTGCAGTCCTTGATAAAATTTCAAAGGCACTTGAAGAAAGTGTTACTGTTGAACGCAACGCCAAGCTCGAAGGAAAGAATATGACTATGAGTCTCTCTCCTAAGGCGCAAAAGGCAACGAAGAATAAAAAAGGAGGGGTTGCAGATGCCCAAAATCAAGACTCACAGAGCGACAGCTAAACGTTTCACTGCTACCGGCAGCGGCGAATTTAAACGCAATAAAGCTTATAAAAGTCATATCTTAGAAAAAAAATCCCGTAAACGCAAGAGAAATCTCCGTAAGGCTACGCTTGCTTCAGCGGCTGACCGCAAAAACGTCAGAGTAATGCTTCCGTACGCTTAATAGGCGCAGGGAAAATTTGAAAGGAGATTTTTTATGCCAAGAGTAAAAACCGGCGTGACGGCTCATGCACGCCATAAAAAAATTCTGAAGCTTGCGAAAGGTTATCGCGGCGCAAGAAGTAAACAATTCAAAAAAGCTAATGAAACCGTAATGAAGGCGGGGCAATACGCCTACCGCGACCGCAAAAATAAAAAGCGTGAATTTCGCCGCCTCTGGATTGCGCGTATCAATGCTGCCGCGCGTATCAACGGTATTTCTTACAGCAGATTAATTTGCGGGCTTACAAAAGCCGGCGTTACAATAGATCGTAAAATGATGGCGGAATTGGCTGTTTCTGACGCCGCCGCTTTTTCAAAACTTGTTGATATTGCCAAAGAAAATATATAATTAAATTTCAAAATAAAAAAAAAGCCTCGCCTAAAAAGCGGGTTTTTTTTATTAAAAAAATTTTGTCGAAAAGCCAATTTAAATTTTTTTTATTTTTAATTACAAAAGTTTTATTGACAGCGCGGGATTCAAATTTTATAATTTCTAAAAAGAATTTTCGTACAATTTATTTAGGGGAGCGTGTTAAAATGGCAAAACCGTTACAGATAATGGAAACAGTCCTGCGCGACGGTCATCAGTCTTTGTGCGCAACAAGAATGCGTTATCGTCAAATGGAACCAATGCTTGCAAGTCTTGATAAAATCGGCTATAAAGCGTTGGAAGCGTGGGGCGGCGCAACTTTCGATACTTGCTTAAGATTTTTGGACGAAGACCCCTGGGAACGTCTTGACAAACTTAAAGCAAATTTGAAAACTCCAATACAAATGTTGTTGCGCGGGCAAAATCTTTTGGGTTACAATCACTATTCAAATGACGTTGTAGAAAAATTTGTACAGCACGCCGCGGCGCACGGTATCGGAGTTTTCAGAATTTTTGACGCACTTAACGACGTCAGAAATTTGCGCGTTGCAATTAAAGCCGCGCTTGCTTGTCCCGAAAAGCCCGAAGTTCAAGGCTGTTTGGTTTACACGATTAGCCCCGTACATACAAATGAAATGTTCGTTGAACTTGCCAAGGAATTACAAGAAATGGGCTGTCATTCCATTTGTATTAAAGATATGTCAGGTCTGCTTGCACCTTACGCCGCTGATGATTTGGTTAGAAAATTAAAAGCCGCGCTTGATATTCCGGTTGAACTTCATACACATTGCACGAGCGGCTTTGGGCACGCCACGTATTTAAAGGCAATTGAAGCGGGCGTTGATATCGTTGACTGCGCACTTTCGCCCTTCTCCTGCGACACTTCGCAACCTTGCACTGAAACAATCGTTGCAATGTTGAAAGGCACTGAACGCGATACAGGCTTAGACCGTCAAGCAATGACGCCTATTGCAAAACATTTCTTGGGCGTCAAGGCGGAACTTATCAAAGAATTTGGCTTGAAAGGCTATTTCGATGTAAACGTTAATGTTTTAGATTTCCAAATTCCCGGCGGTATGTTGTCTAACTTAGCTAACCAACTTAAAGAAGCAGGTATGGAAGATAAATATCAAGACTTGTTGGACGAAATGCCCCGCGTTCGCGCAGATGCCGGTTATCCGCCGCTTGTTACGCCTTCAAGTCAAATTGTCGGCACTATGGCAACGTTTAACGTTATGACAGGACAACGCTATAAAATGGTTCCCAACGAATTTAAAGACCTCGTACGCGGCAAATTCGGACGCACGCCTGTACCGATTGACAGAAACTTTATCATTAACACGCTCGGTATTCCCGCAGATCAGATTATTGAAGATTGTTCTGTTGAAGATGCAAAGGCAGAAACTTTCGCACAATTCAAGGACGAACTCATTAATAAAGGCTTCCTCAATCCAACTGATGAAGACGTTTTAAGTTACGCACTTTTCCCGCAGGTTGCAGAGGAATTTTTCAAAAAGCATTATACTCAAATCAGCGCGTATAAACGCCAATAATCAGGCAGTAGGATTTAGGCAGTAGTAAAAACTCTTGCCTCTTGCCTTATGCCCTCTTGCCTGTTTCCTGTTTCCTAATCAGCAAGGTACGTGTTACAAAATATATATAAAAAAGCTCCCGTCGAAAATGGCGGGAGTTTTTAAATTGGAAAAAAAAATTATTCTGCCGGTACGTATGTTTTAGCCGAATGAAAATAGCGCGTTTCCATTGATTTACTTACTGCCGGTTTGTAACCGAACGGCTTAAGAATTACTTTCTGCATAATTCCTACCAATTGACAATTACGCGGATTATCAAGCCGAAACGTTGCCGATTTACCGCGTGAATCAATATAATCTTCAATTTGTTCAACGCCTGCAAGCAGCGCGGGTTCTCCTTCCTTAGAAAGTTCAATCGCCCGTGCAATTATTTTTTCGTCATTCAAAATTTCAAAAATTTTTTTGGCGTCGATATCGTCCATTAATTCGCGGCTTACAAATGGCGCGTACAGAAAATCTTCAAAATTTGCCTTTGACATTTTAAAACCCTCCCAATTTTCATTTTCGCTTGAAATAAAAAAATCCCTGTTACAAATTCAACGGGGATTTTCATTTTTTTGTAAACGCTCTAATCTCGAAAATACGGCGGGTTTCTGTGCGCGGTAATATAATTTATCATAGACAAGCAGAAAGGCGGCTTGTCGTCAATGTCAGCCGCCTTAAAAGCGATATTTTTTACTGTTCCTGTAAATTTTTAAATCGTAACTGCGCCCGCGTGGTAACCGGCTTTTTCTATCGCCTCGCGCAGGGTTTCAGCAGAAATATTTTTTGTTAATCCGACCTGCGCAGATTGTTTTTCAAGACTTGCCGCCGCAATTTGGACGCCGTCAACCTTTTCAAGCGCGCGTATCACTTTAAAAACGCAATTATCGCAAGTCATACCGTCAACGTCAATGGTACGCTGAATTTCAAATTTTTCTATCTGCTCAACGCGGTTTTTGTAATTCGTATCCATAGCTTTTTTCATTGGGCAATTTGTGCAACCACTGCCGCCGCCGCTGTCACAACACGCCGCCTCGCCTTTGAAAAATGCTCTGTACATAATTCTTAAAGCATTGCCGAGCAACGCCGCTATTATTATGCCTAAAATTACTGTTGCCATAGGAAAGCTCCTTTCAGTTGCTTTTTAGGGACATAGGGGTAAAGGGATATAGGGGACTAAAATTTTTTTCCCTATTCCCTATAACCCTATTTCCCTAGCTCCCTGTTATTCAAAGCCAAGCAACCTTCCAACTTGATAGACGAGCATTGACGCAATCCAAGCAACCGCGCAGGTGTAAACAAATGCAAAGCCCATCCATTTCCAACTTTGAGCCTCTTTTTTAATTGTACCAAGTGCAGTTACGCAAGGAGAATAAAGTTGCGTGAAAACCATAAAAGCCAACGCCGCCAATGGTGTAAAAGCTGTAGCCATTGAAGTTTTCAGTAAAACGTCAGCAGTACCGTCCGCGTCGTCAGTGTCAACTGCATCTTCGTCCGCGCCGTACAAAACGCCGATTGTTGAAACAACCGCTTCTTTAGCCGCTAAGCCGGTTACAACTGCCGCGCCCGCTTCCCAAGTATCAAAACCTTGAGGCGCAAAAAGTGTTGACGCCGCGCCGCCTATCGACGCAAGGTAACTTGTTTCTGTTTCTTCAGTCATACCTTCAGAATTAAAATTACTCAAGAACCAAATAACAACCGTCATTGCAAAAATTATTGTACCGGCTTTAATTATGTAGCCTTTGCCCTTGTCCCAAGTTTCAAGCAAAACTGTTTTAATATCAGGTAAACGATACGGCGGCAATTCAAGCAGGAAGGTAGATTGATTTTCATTGAAGACCGTATGTCCCAAAACTTTCGCCATAATTATTGCAACTGCCAATCCCAAAATGTACATTACAAAAACTACATCGCCCGCGTTGTCAGGGAAAAACATTACAGCGAAAAGTGCGATAATTGGAACTTTCGCGCTGCAAGTCAAAAACGGCGTGATTAAAATTGAAATCATTCTGTATTTGTGAGTGTCAAGAGCACGCGCGCCCATAATCGCCGGAACGCCGCAACCGTAACCCATAATCAGCGGCATTATACTTTTACCGGTTAAACCTGCGCGACGCATAATTGGATCCATTACAAAGGCAACGCGCGCCATGTATCCTGTACCGTCCAAAAAGCTTAAAATTAAAAACAGCGTAAAAATCAGCGGTACAAAACTTAAAACCGCGCCGACGCCTACAATAATACCATCTGCAACCAACGCTTGCATCCATTCAGCAACGCCCGCGCTTGCCATTGCCTCTGCCGCCGCGGGTGCAACTGTTTCTTCAAACCATTCACCGAGCATATCTGCGAGCGGCTGCCCTATCCATTCAAACGCAATTTGAAACATAAGGTAAAACGCCGCAACCATTATCACAAGCGAAGTTACACCGTTTGCCAAATATTTATCAAGTTTTTCTGTAAGTGAAGGACTAGCCGCGCTGATTGTTACTGCTTCCGCCATAACTTTATCAATAAAATCATAGCGTGCGGTTATAATTTCTTCGTCAATTTTTTCAGGCGATTGTCCGCTTGCTTTAATTGCGCTGATTCTGTCAATGTGTTGCTTAAAAATTTCGCTCGGCTGATAATTCGCCATTCGTGTATTTGTGAAAACGTCCAAAAGTACGCGCACGCTTTTATTACTGCGCCCGACCGTATTTGTTACGGGCATACCGAACATTTTTTCAAGTTTATGCTCGTCAATTTTAATCCCGTGCCGCGCCGCCTCGTCCATCATATTCAAATTGATAATCAGCGGTATTCCCTGCTCCATAAGCTGAACAGTCAAAAATAAATTGCGGGAAATGTTGGAGGCGTCAATAATGTTTACGACAATATCAGGTTTATTTTCGGCGAAATAATCGCTTACAACTTTTTCTTCCTGCGAACGCGCGTTAATTGAATAAGTGCCGGGCAAATCTACCACTGAAATTTTTCTGTCCTTGTATTCGATAACGCCAACTTTTTTATCGACTGTAAC
>JAFSZS010000008.1 GCA_017455645.1 Selenomonadaceae bacterium
CGCGTTAGTTAAACATTAATTTGCAGGAGGAAATTTTTATGGCGATTTTTAAATTGAAACCGGCTTGCAAGGATTATCTTTGGGGCGGTCACAGACTGGTTGACGAATACGGTGTTGACTACGACGGCGCAATTTTGGCGGAGGCGTGGGAACTTTCGGCGCACCCCGACGGCGCGTCAATTATTGCAAATGGCAAGTACGAAGGAAAAACCCTGCGCGAATATCTCGACATTGAAGGCTTGGAAGTTTTGGGCACGCACTGCCGCCGCTTCCGTGAATTTCCAATTTTGACAAAATTTATTGACGCCAAAGACAATCTGTCAATTCAAGTACACCCTTCAAACGCCTACGCACTCAAAAACGAAGGGCAATACGGCAAAACTGAAATGTGGTACGTGCTTGACGCGGAAGACGGCGCGTTTTTGTATTACGGCTTTAAGCAGGAAATTTCTAAGGAAGAATTCGCGCAGCGTATCAAAGAAAATACTTTGCTGGAAGTTTTAAACGCCGTACCCGTAAAAAAGGGCGACGTACTTTTCATTGAGTCAGGCACTTTGCACGCAATAGGCAAGGGAATTTTAATTGCCGAAATTCAGCAAAATTCAAACGTAACTTACAGAATTTACGATTACGGCAGAGTTGGCGCGGACGGCAAGAAACGTGATTTACACATTGAAAAGGCGTTGGCAGTTACAAACAGAATCCCCATTGTTGCAAGTGCTGAAAGTTATCCGCACGTTGCAGACTGCGATTATTTCACTGTCGACAAATTAAATCTGGACGGCAAATTAACTTACCGCGTACAAGGCAACGTCAATGAAAAATCTTTCCTTAGCATTTTAATTTTGGACGGCGCGGGCGTTATCAGTAGTAAAGGCGAAAAACTTGCTTACAAAAAGGGCGATTCATTTTTCTTGCCCGCAAATTCCGGCGATTGGCAGATTGAGGGAACTTGTGACGCGCTTTTAACAACTATTCGTGAAAAGGCTAATCCAATTCGTGTAGGCGTGAATATCGGCAGTTCAGAAATTCAAATGGGAATTGTCAACGAACAAAATCAACTTTTAGCTATAAAAAAATATCCTACCAATCCTAAACGCCCTGCGCGAGAAATAATTGACGAAACAGCGGAAAATATTTTAAAACTTTTGGCAGAAAATAATATCCCGCTGGAACAGTGCGTAGGCGTCGGCGTTGGAGTACCCGGCACAATCGACAGGCGCAAGGGTACGGTTGTTTATTCAAATAATATTCGCTGGGAAGACGTGCAACTTACAAAAACTTTGGGCGAAGTTATCCCTTGCCCCGTACGAATTGCAAATGACGCAGACTGCGCGGCGTTGGGTGAAGCGGTTGCAGGCGCGGGCAAAAATTTTTCTGATGTTGTAATGTTTACGCTCGGAAACGGTGTAGGCGGCGGAATTATTTTGAATGGAGAAATTTTTGAGGGCGGCATAATGGGCGGCAGTGAAGTTGGGCACCAAGTCATAAGAGTTCACGGCAGATTGTGTACTTGCGGGCGTAAAGGTTGCCTTGAGGCTTACGTTTCAGTTCCTGCACTGTTGAAGGCGGCGGCGCAAGTTGCCGGTAAAGAATTGACGCTTGACGAAATTTTCAGCCTTGCCAAAAATGAAAACGTCGAAATGATGGAAGTTGTGGAGCAGTATACTTTAATGCTCGGTCAAGGTATTGTTAATATTGTCAATATGTTTCGCCCGCAATTAATTTTACTAGGCGGCGCAATGAGTGCTTACGCCAAAGATTTTATTGAGCCGCTTACAGATATTTTGAAAGAAGATTGTTTCGGCGGCGTGCATGCTCCAATTCCTCAAATTGCCATTGCTGAACTCGGCAGTAACGCCGGAATGATTGGAGCCGCTAATCTTTAGGGAATAGTGGGTAGGGAATAGGGATTTTTTTATGTTGGAAAAAATTTTGGCTTGTTTTGAATTTTTAAAAACGACGCTGATTTACATTGTCTACCCGCCAATTTGCCCCGTCTGTGAAGAAATTGTTGACGAACGCCACCAACTCTGCGAATCCTGCGCGACGAAAATTTTAAAACTCGATGAAGCAAAAGATTTTCCCGCGCCAATTAGTGGCGTCATGAGAATCACAAATTACAGAAACGGCACCAGACGCCTCCTACGCGCTTTAAAATTCGACGGCAATACAAATGTACTAAAGACCCTTCAGAGTACCCTCTACGGCGTTACCAGACGCCCTGAAATCGATAATTTTTTGGCTAAGGTAAATTTTGCAACTTTCGTACCGCTCCACGAAAAAAGATTAAAAAAGCGCGGCTACAACCAAACTGAATTGATTTTCAAAGATTGGCTCCTCGCGCAGAATTTACCGGCTGAAAATTTATTGCTCCGTACCAAAAACACGCCGCACCTTTACGATTTAAACCCGCAGGAACGCAGGGAAGTTTTGAAGGGCGCGTTCACTCTGATTGAAGGCGTTGACGTTAAGGGCAAAAATATTTTGATTGTGGACGATATTTTTACAACGGGCGCAACTGCCGCGGCTTGTGCCGAAATTTTGAAAAGTGCAGGCGCGGCAAAAATTTTTGTAATGGCGTTTGCATCTGATTTTGGAGAGGATAAAATTGCATGAAGCGACACTTGCAGAAAATATTTTAAAAATCGCGCAGGAAGTAGCCGCCGAAAATCACGCACAAAAAATTTCTGCAGTAGGTTTAAAATTGGGAGATATGGCGGGCGTGGAAATTGACGCACTAAATTTTTCTTTCGACGTTCTCAAAAAAAATACAATCGCAGAAAACGCCGCGCTGAAAATTAACCGCGTCCCAATTCAAGCGCAATGTAACAAGTGCGGCAAAATTTTTACCGTCGAAAGTTACAATTTTTTTTGCCCCGAATGCGACGGGATTTTAATTTTAAAAAGCGGGCGCGAACTTTTGATTGAGTTCGTCGACTGCGAATAGGAGGAAATTTTTTGGCAACGATTAAAGCGCACATTAACAACATTGCACTTTCACATACGATTTTTGATTTGCCCTTTGCATTTATTGCGGCGTTAATGGCGTCGAACGGCAAAGTTGACGCTGTAACTTTGATTTTAATTGCGCTTGCCGTAACTTCCGGCAGAGCGGCGGCAATGGCAATTAACAATCTTGCAGATTTAAAATATGATAAACTTCAGCCGCGTATGAAGTACCGCGCAATGGTCCGCGGCTTAATTTCAAAATCTGAAGCGTTAATTTTTATTTTGGGTTGTCTGCTGATAATGATTGTAACCGTCGCGCAGTTGCCGCCAATTTGCTTAAAACTTTTACCGGTTGCCGCGCTGCCGTTTATAATTTATCCCTTCACAAAAAGATTTACCGGCTGGTGTCACGTAGTTTTGGGCGTGGCAATAGCAATGGCTCCGGCGGGCGGTTGGGTTGCAGTTACGGGCGAAATTTTTTCAGTACCAATGATAATTTTGTGTTTGGCGATAGTTTTTTGGATGGCGGGCTTTGATGCAATGTACGGCGCGCAAGATGAAAAATTTGACAGAGCGCACGGCTTGCACTCAATGGCGACTGAATACGGAGCAAAGGGCGCGTTCAAAATTTCAAAAATCCTGCACGTACTTTGTATAATCTGTTTGCTGTTGGTAGGGATAATTTTAAATTTGGGCTCGATTTACTTTTTGGGCGTAGGAATTGCAACCGGCACTTTGATTTATCAACACAGTATCGTAACTCCAAAAGATTTTTCACAGGTTACACAGTCTTACTTTATGAGAAACGGGATTGTTTCAGTTGCAATTTTAATTTGCACTTGGCTGAATTATATTTGGTAAAGTTTCAAGAAAATTTTTCCAAGTGTCGTGCTTGATAAAAAGTTTGAAACGCTCGCGCGGCTTTGCATTTTCTGAATAAAATTTTATAACCGCGTCTACAATTTCATAAAGTTTTTCTTCAGTTTTGACAACCGGCGGGAATTTTTCGCCGCGAAAATAAATCAGAAAACCTGCGCGAGTTCCCTTAATCCCAATATCATTTCCTTCAGCCTTCATACAATCGTTGGGACAACCGGTAACGCCTAAATTAAATTTGTGCGGTAAAACTTGCCCGGCGTGGCGTTTCTCAATTTCGGTTGCAACTTTCAAAGTGTCAATCTGCCCAAATTTACAAAATTGGTTGCCTTGACAAGCCGTGACAGTTTTAAAAGTTAAGCCGATTGTTGCCGCCTCAAGCGTACTTTCTGAAATAATTTTTTCGATTTGCGGAATGTTTTCAAATTTTATGGAAGGTACAGCAATTTCTTGGCGGCTCGTCAAATGTACAAAACCTTCACCGAAATTTTTTGCAACCTCTTGAATTTTTAAAAGTTGTTCAGCCGTAAAATTGCCGCCGTTGCCTTTGAATCTGACGGTTACAAATCCTTCCTGTTTTTGATTGGTATAAAATTTTTCCATTGCGTTAAGCTCCTTTCTTGCAAGCTACGATATTTTTTGGGGGTGATAATATGAAAATTAATCCTGTCAACGGCTGGAGTCAAAATTTCGCCGCGTATGAAAATTCACAAGGCAACTACTCAAAAACTTTTTCAAAAGTGCTTGACAATGTAAAACACGGCAGACCGGCTGACTACGACGAAGAAACTATGCAAACTCAAAAAACGCAAACTGTAACACAAATTCTTTCCGACGGCTCCACTTTAATCACGGTTTACGATGAAGGCGGGCGCGTCCTTTCTCAAACTAAAACCTCCGCAGTAAATCCCGATTCAAACGCTCAAATTGTCGATACTAAAACTGAAAATATTTTCGGCTTAAACGAACTTTCAAATTTTAATTTAATCTTGCGGTAATTTCTCTTTAAGATTTTACCTTAATTTTAATTTTGTTTCAAAAAATTTTTGGAGCGGTTAACGCCGCTCTTTTTTTGGTTGACGTAAAATTTTTTTTTGTTAAAATGAAAGCTGAAGGAGTGATAAAATTGCAGAGCGATACAACAAAAAAAATCAGCACAGCCGCGCTTACAAAAATTTCAATGTGCGTGGCGTTGTGCTGTGTATCTGCGAATATTGTTTTCCCGCTGCCGTTTACACCCGGAATGGTAACGGCGTTGACAATCGTTTTGAGTTTGGCGGCGTACATTTTGACGCCCAAACAAACTTTCACGGTTATTGCGGTTTATTTAATGTTGGGAATTGCGGGCTTGCCGGTCTTTGCAGGTACGGGCGGAATTGGCAGGCTTTTAAGTCCGGTTGGAGGATTTTATTTGGCGTGGCTTGTAGCTTATCCGCTTTTAAGTTATTTCAAAGGCACGGAAATAAATTTCAAGCGTTACGTACTGATGAATTTTTTTATAGCAATGCCTGTAACTTACATTGGCGGATTGATTTCAATGATGGTAATGATGGAAATTGACATTTGGCAAGCGGCAACAATGGCTGTATTTCCCTTCATATTTGGCGACGTTTTGAAAACCTGCGCGGCGGCTTTTTTGGGCGTCAAATTAAATTCTGCCTTGCAATTCAGAGAATGAAAACCTGCGCGACCAAAAAAATTCTATTCCCTAACCACTATTCCCTATTTAGTGCGGAAAAGTTGAGCCCAATAGTGTTTGTACTTTGAATCAGGCAAATATAAATATCCCATACCGAGTTCACGAAATTTGGGATTCATAATATTTTCTCTATGCCCGGGCGAATTCATCCACGCGGCGACAACTTCACTGGGCGAACGTTGACCGGCAGCGATATTTTCGCCAACTGTCCTGTAAGGTTTTGGAATGACTGTAAAGCAAGAATAGCCGCTTGGGCGAGTATGTGAAAATTTTTTGGTAATTTCTTTGGCGCGAATTTGCGCGTAGTGATTCATGGAGCTTGAAAGTTTCAGCGGCTTCAAATGTTCTTTGGCGCGTTCAATATTTACCAATTCCAAAACTTCCTGTGCGAAATTCGCCGAAACTTTATTTGAATTTTTCCAAGTACTTTGAGCAGAGACAATATTTACCGCGGCAAAAATAAAAATCATCAGCACGCTTGATAAAAATTTCTTCATAAAAATCCCCCCCTACTAAAAAAACCGCCGTAAAATTTAGCGGCAGTTCTTTTAAATTTTTAAATTCAGTTTTGGTGCGATTGGGGCGATTTGAACGCCCGACCTACTGCTTAGGAGGCAGTTGCTCTATCCAGCTGAGCTACAACCGCATTTTTTAAAGTGTAACACTTTCGCACTTCATTTGCAAGTTAAAAAATGATTAAAAACGAGATTCTTACTTTGTCCTAAATAAAAAATTTAATGGTGGCGAATAACTTCAAATCTCCACAAAGCAACTTTTTCATTGGCGGGAATACCGGCTTTTTTCTTGGCAATAGCAATTTGTTCTTGAACAGTATCAACGCCTTCCAAATCCGGCAACAGCAAGCCGCGGCGTCCGTTGTTTTCGACGATGACGCCGTATTTTTTTGCGTCACAGTCTTTAATGTCAAAAACTCTTTCAGGCTCGGCTAAAACGTCAACGCTAATTTCAATATCTTCAAGTTCGGAAACTTCAACCGGCGAAAAGCGCGGGTCTCTCGAACAAGCCGAAATTGCATTTTGTAAAATTTCCTGCGCGATTGAATCAGTGGTAGGTAAAAAAGTTCCAATACAGCCGCGCAAATTTCCGTCCTTGTGCAAGCTTACAAAAGTACCTGCGCGACGGCTTGTCATTTCAGCGGGTAAATCTTTTGGCAATTCCGCAGGCTTGTGAGTTTTTACAAAAGTTTCCATACTAAGCCGCGCCAACTGTACAAAGGCGTCTTCATTTTTTTTGCGGTTGATATATTCTGCGTGATTGAAATTTTCCAGTTGCACGTCAAAATTTCTGGAAAGATTTTCACTGCCAATTTTAAACCAAACAACGCCGTAACCAACGCCGAAAGTCCCTTCATAAGAAAGTTTTTCAGCACTTACAGATTTTTTATCCAACGCGCCCGCCATTATCCAAAAACTACGCAAGCCACATTCAGCCGCGCGGTTGCAAAGTTTGTTATCCATTGTCAACAATTTCAGAAAATCCGCGCCGCCCAAATTTTCCATAACAGCTTTATCAAATTGCGGTCCTTCCTCAACGAAGCCGTAAGGTCCATCAGATTTTAATTTGTGCGATAAGTCGCCGCTTGCCACGAATACAACGCGCCGCTTAAGTTCGTCTGCAACTTTTGAAATTGTTTGCCCAAATTTATAATGAATCGCCGCGCCTAAGCCGGAAAGTCCAATTCGTAAAAATTTTACCTTGTCTAAATCTAAGCCGGCTTGCTCCAAAAATCTAACCGGTATAAATGTGCCGTGGTCCAAATTTTTATCACGTTTGCCCAATTTGCCCGCGGGAATATTTTCAGCCATTGCGGCGTTGCTTAACTTGTCAACAAATTCTGTATCGTAATTGATTTTCAAATTGACTTGCGGCGCACGAAATCTTGACATATCGCCCTCGGCAGTTTCGCCCGGGGAAATGTGAAAATAATCAGCGTACAAAACAGAATGCGGGCTTGTGATTATAATTGTGTCGGGATTTAATTCAACGATACGGCGGGAAATTTCTTTGTAGGCGTTTGAAGTTGCAGAAATTTTTTGCTCTTCGCCGCGCCCAATTTCTGGCAAAATTATTGGCGGGTGCGGTACTGCCACTGCGGCTAAAATACTCATTTAAATTCCTCCTAACAAAAAAAGCCCGCGACCTTCGCGCAGGCAGGGAAAAAATTTTATTCGTTGGGGTCTTTCAAAGGTTTACCGAAAATTAAATTATCTAACAGGCTGATTAACTGATTAATTTCAGGTTTAGAAATTTGCCCGCTTGCGCCGAGTGATTCGCCCTTCAAGCGCATTTCTTCACTAATTAAAGATGAGAATAAAACGAAAGGAACTTCATGCAGGCGTTCGTTGTCGCGTACAAGTTTTAACAGGCGGTGTCCATCCATTTTCGGCATTTCAACATCAGAAACAATAACGCCGACGTGATTATAAATTGGACCGTCTTTGGTTGCAAGGTTGCGCAGATATTCCCAAGCGTCCATACCGTTGCCAAAATCACGAACAAATCTGTAGCCGGAATCGTGCAAAGTTGTAACCAATAAATCGCGCAGCATTGCGGAATCTTCAGCAACAACAACATGAATACCGGAGCGCAAAGTGCGGGTATCTTCGGTTGCGTCTTCAACTGTTGTAAGTTTTGCGTTAATTTCGGGATTAATTTCGGCAATAATCGTTTCAAAGTCCAGCAACAAAACAATTCTGTCACTCATTTTGATAATACCGACAACGCGGGATTGGTCGCCGACTTCGGGCGCGGGTTCCATATCTTTCCAAGAAATTCTGTGAATACGTGAAACATTTTCAACCAAAAAGCCGACGTAGTAATTATTAATTTCAGTTACGATAATATTTTTGGCTTCTTCGCCGGACGCAACATTTAAGCAACGCGGCAGATTTACCAAAGGATGAGCCTTACCGCGCAGAGTGAAAAGCCCGTCAATATAAGGATGAGCTTGCGGCATTGCGGTAACCGGAACGCGCTGAATTACTTCACGAACTTTCGCAACGTTTATACCGTAATTAACTTTGCCAATGCTAAATTCCACTATTTCAAATTCGTTTGTACCTGTTTCAAGCAAAATACCCTTTTTATCGCCGGCGGTTTCATCGCCTTTACGCGCTTTATCATTTGCCATTAAATCGCCCCCAAATTTTTCAACTTTTTAACTGATTAACATTTCGCCGCCGATAATTTTTATCCTGCAAATGGAAAATTTTTTAACTTTATGATAAACTTTCGCCAAATTTTTTAAGGGGAAATTTTAATGGAAAAACCGATAGTAGGCGGGCAAGCCGTAATTGAAGGCGTAATGATGCGCGGCTTCGGCAAAGTTGCAACCGCCGTAAGAGAGCCGAGCGGCAATATAAATGTTCAAGTGAAAAATGTACATTCAATCGCCGACCGATATAAAATTTTGAAGTTGCCGTTTCTGCGCGGCTCCGTTACATTGATTGAAAGTTTAATATTGGGGTTGCGCTCCCTGTCATTTTCTGCGCAGGCGGCGGGCGAAGACGACGAGCAACTTTCTGACAAAGAATTAATTTTGACAATGATTTTTGCATTTGCATTGGCGGCGGTTTTATTTATCGCAATTCCAACTTTCGCAGTAAAATTTTTGCACGATTTAACAGACGACCCTTTTATTTTTAATTTGGCTGAAGGATTTTTGCGGCTGATAATTTTTATTTTGTATATAGCGGCAATTTCGCAGACAAAAGATATGCAACGGGTATTTCAGTATCACGGCGCGGAGCACAAAACAATTTTTTGCTACGAGGCAGATTTACCCTTGACAGTAGAAAATGTAAAAAAATTTCCGCGCTTGCACCCGCGTTGCGGCACGGCTTTTTTGTTGATTGTAATGATTGTAAGCATTTTTGTATTTGCGTTTTTGGGCTGGCCCGATTTATGGTTGAGAATTTTATCGAGAATAATTTTGTTGCCGGTAGTTGCGGGAATTTCCTATGAAATAATAAGATTTGCCGGGCGTTCCAAAAATTCTTTGATAAGGTTAGCGATAATGCCGGGCTTGTGGTTGCAATATTTGACAACGCGCGAGCCTGACGATTCAATGATTGAAGTTGCAATAAAATCTTTGGAAGCAGTGCAAGTTAAATCTTGTTAAATTTGCGCCTAGAATCGATTTTAAGGCACTTTGAAATTTTTTGATATATTTGTACCCTTCACCCCTGCAAGGCGCGTCTACGGGCAAATGAGAGCGTCTGGAGGGGTAATAAAACTGTACGGGAGAAATTTAATGATTGGGATAATTGCTGAATACAATCCATTTCACGACGGGCACGCCTGCCAAATTTCGGAAATAAAAAAATTTTCAAATGCAGAAATTGTGGCAGTGATTAGCGGCAGTTTTACACAGCGCGGCACTCCCGCAATTTTGGATAAGTGGACGCGCGCGCGGCTTGCAGTTTTGGAATGGCGGTAGAAAAATGATTGGGATAATTGCCGAGTACAATCCATTTCACGACGGGCACGTCTGCCAAATTTCGGAAATAAAAAAATTTTCAAGTGCAGAAATTGTGGCAGTGATTAGCGGCAGTTTTACACAGCGCGGCACTCCCGCGATTTTGGATAAGTGGACGCGGGCGCGGCTTGCAGTTTTGGGCGGCGTCGATTTAGTTTTGGAATTGCCTTTTGTCTACGCGGTACGGAGTGCGCAAGATTTCGCACGCGGCGCAGTCAATCTTTTGTCAAAAGTTGGAATTGACACCTTGGCATTTGGCGCGGAAATTTCAAACTTGGAAAAATTAAAATTAGCAGCGTCAACTTTCAACGATAAAGATTTTGGCGAAAAATTAAAATTGGAAATGTCAACAGGTAAACCTTACGCGGCGGCAGTTTCAAAAATTTTATCAACCGTCGCGCAGATTGAAGTTGTACAGCCGAATACAATTTTGGCGATTGAATATTTGCGGGCGTTGCCAAAAAATATTACGCCGCTGTTAATCCCGCGCGGCAAAGTCATTTCAAGCGCAACGTCAATCAGGCAGGAAATTTATAAAAATCCCGTGCAGTGGCAAAAAATTTCAGTACCGCCAAATGTTTTGGAAATTTTAAAATCCGCCGAACTTCCGCACGAAGATTTTTTATTTCGCCCGTTAATCGCAAAAATTTTGACTTCCAACTTTGCAGATTTAAAAAAAATTTACGGCATGAGCGAAGGAATAGAATTTAAGCTGATAGAATCTGCGCGAAGGGCGAAAAATTTTTCTGAACTTGCAGGCGGCGTAGTCAATCGCAGGTTTCCAATAAGCCGCGTCAAAAGATTGTTGCTGCACTTTTTACTGAATATCACGGCGGAAAAAATTTCTGAAGTTGGAGACTACGCAAGAGTTTTAGCCTTCAATGAGCGCGGGCAAAAAATTTTGAAAAAAATTCGCACGGCGGGCAATTTGCCAATAGTTACGAAAGTTGCACAGCATTTAAATTCAAAAGAAATTTTAAGCGGGAAAATCTTTGAGCCTTACAAAAAAAGCCTCGCAACAGACCTGCTTGCTACAGACCTGCGCGAGACACTTTTTGATTTTCCCCAACATTTTGGGGAAGATTTTTTTCACGGAATAGAAATTATTTCTAAAAATATGTAATTATAAAAGACAAAACACCCGGTTTTTCTATAGTCTCACGATTGTTATTTGCTGTCAAAGTTCACAGGGCAAATTATCCACGATAGCATAATCTATTTAACGCTTATTGAATACGGCTTTTAAGATTGTCAAGAATTTTATTTGCGGCGCGTTTCAGATTGTGCTTAACGAAATTTTCGGGCACACCCTTTAACTTTGCCTGCTTGGAGCGGTTGCAATGTTTGCATGTACACTGCAAATTATACAGTTCATCGCTACCGCCGTATTTTTGCGGGATTATGTGGTCAATGTCAACGTCGCACTTGTGAATTTTTTTTCCGCACTTCGCGCAGGTGTACCAACCGTGATCTGATTTATTCGCCGCAAACCATTTTTCCCTGTAATTCATAAAATCACCACTCTAAATTTTTTCCAAATTATAAAGGAAATTTTCCGGCGCGGCAAGTGTTATTAATCTTTAACGCGCAGGAAATTTTATTGTAGCAAGTTTCATTGACATTGACAGGGGGGAATTATAAAATTATATAGAGGTGAAATTTTTATGAAAGTCGGGATTGACATCGGCTCCACGACGATTAAATATGTTGTCATGGACGGCGAAAAAAAAATTCTTCACAAAGATTATTCGCGGCACTTTTCAGAAATTGGTACCGCGCTGACAAATACTTTATCGACGCTGAAAAATATTGTCGGCGAAACAAAATTTAAAATTGCCTTGGCGGGCTCGGCGGGTATGGGAATTGCCAAAAAAATTTCCCTGCCTTTTGTTCAGGAAGTTATCGCCTGTCAAACTGCCGTTGAAGAATTTATACCAAAAACTGATACGGTTATTGAATTGGGCGGCGAAGATGCAAAAATTATTTACCTGAATGGCGCGCCCGAAGTTAGAATGAACGGCGTTTGCGCGGGCGGCACGGGTTCATTTATTGACCATATGGCAAGCCTCCTTTCAACTGACGCGCTCGGCTTAAATGCGTTGGCTGAAAAAGGCAAACAGATTTACACAATCGCTTCACGCTGCGGCGTCTTTGCAAAAACTGACATTCAAGCCTTGATGAATGACGGCGCAAAAAAAGCTGACATTGCACTTTCAATTTTTCAAGCGGTTGTCAATCAAACTATTGGTAACCTCGCGCAGGGCAGACCTATTGAAGGCGTGGTTGCATTTTTGGGCGGACCTTTGCACTTTTTGCCGGAACTCAAAAAAAGATTTATCGAAACGCTCAAACTTTCGCCGGAGCAGGTTGTCAATACCGATAACGGGAATTATTTTGTAGCGGCGGGCGCGGCACTTTCTGAAGAGGCAAAAGATTTTTCCCTTGCAGAATTGGAAGAATCTTTGAAAGGGGAAAGTGAAAAGGGAAAAGTGAAAAGTAATTTGGAGGCGCTTTTCAGCAACAATGACGATTATAAAAATTTCCGCACGCGCCACGATTCGGCAAAAGTTAGGCGCGGCGATTTAAAAAGTTACAGCGGAAAAATTTTTGTCGGAATTGACGCCGGCTCTACTACAACCAAAATCTGCGCGATTGGCAAAAATAAAGAAATTCTCTACACAAATTATAAATCTAATGGCGGCTCGCCTTTAAAAACCGTCGTAAGCCAAATTCAGGAGCTGTATAAAAATCTTCCTGAAAATGTGGAAATTGCAAAAGTTTTTACTACAGGTTACGGCGAACAAATTGTAAAAGCGGCGTTGCATGCGGACGGCTCGGAAGTTGAAACTTTCGCCCATTTGTGCGCGGCGCAGGAATTTTGCCCGGAAGTTTCATTTGTTTTGGATATTGGCGGGCAAGATATGAAATGCTTTTTCGTCAAAGATGGCACGATTGGCAACATTACTTTGAATGAGGCTTGCTCGGCGGGTTGCGGCAGTTTCATTCAGAATTTCGCGCAGGGTTTAAATATGAGCGTCGGCGATTTTGCAAATAAGGCGTTGACTTCAAACGCGCCGGTAGACTTAGGGACGCGCTGTACAGTTTTCATGAACTCAAAAGTTAAACAGGCGCAAAAGGAAGGCGCAAGCGTCAACGATATTTCGGCGGGAATTGCTCTTTCAGTAATTAAAAACGCGCTTTTCAAAGTTATGCAACTTCGCAATGTTGAGGATTTGGGCGAAAATATTGTTGTACAGGGCGGCACTTTTTACAATGACGCGGTTTTACGTTCGATTGAAGAAATTTTGGGTAAAAAAGTTATTCGCCCTGACATTGCGGGGTTAATGGGCGCGTATGGCGCGGCGATTCTTGCGTTGGAAAATGACAACGGCGAAATTTCAAAAATTCTTTCAGCAAATGAACTTACAAATTTTGAAGTTGTAACAAAGTCGTATCGTTGCGGGCGTTGCGGCAATAACTGCTTGATAACTATGCAAAAATTCCCTGACGGCGGCAAATTTTTTACAGGCAACCGTTGCGAGCGTGGAGTTGGCGGCAAATTAAAAACTTCTGAAGAAATTCCCAACGCCTATGCTTACAAGTACAAGCGCGTTTTTGATTATCAGCCGCTTGAAAATCCTGCGCGAGGTGTTATTGGTATTCCCCGCGTACTGAATATTTATGAAGATTTTCCATTTTGGCACACGTTTTTTACAAATTTGGGCTATCGCGTCGAAATTTCGGGAAAATCCAACGCCGAACTTTTTTATAAGGGAATGGCGACAATTCCCAGCGATTCTTTGTGTTATCCTGCGAAATTGGCGCACGGGCACATTATATATTTAATTGAACGCGGAATTGACAAAATTTTTTATCCTTGCGAGCCTTACAATTTCGACACGCGCTCCGATAATTTTTACAACTGCCCAATCGTTGCAAGTTATACCGAAAATATCCGCGGCAATATGGATATTCTCAAGGAAAAAAATATTAAATTTATTCAGCCGTTCCTTCCCGTCCACGATATGAAAAAATTAAAAAGGCGGCTTGCAGAAGAATTAAAATCTGAAAATATTTCTGAAAAAGAAATTTCGGCGGCAGTTGACGCGGCAGAAATTGAACTTGAAAATTACCGCAATGACGTTAAAAAATTCGGCGAAGAAATTTTAAAACGAATTGAGCGCACGGGCGAACAGGCAATTTTGCTTGTCGGGCGTCCTTACCACATTGACCCGGAAATTAATCACGGTATTTCTGAAATGATTCAATCCTACAATCTGCCGATAATTTCTGAAGATATGATTTACCACTTGCCGACAAAGTCCAAAAATATTTCGCTTGTCAATCAGTGGAGCTACCACGCCCGCCTGTACCACGCCGCGCACTTTGCAACCGAACACCAAAATATTACTTTGATTCAGCTTAGCTCCTTTGGCTGCGGCTTGGACGCGCTGACAACCGAGCAAGTCAAAGAAATTTTGGAAAGTCACGGCAGAATTTACACAATGATTAAGCTTGACGAAGTTTCAAATTTGGGGGCGGCGCGTATTCGTTTACGTTCACTTTTAGCCGCGTTGAAAAGAAAAATCCCCGTTGCTTACCAAGAAATTGAAATTCAACCGCGTCCGCGTTTTACTGCTGACTGCAAAAAAACTCATACAATTTTGGCTCCGCAAATGGCTCCAATTCACTTTGATTTAGTTCAAGCGGTTTTAAACAAATACGGTTACCGCGTCGAAATTCCGCCATTGCCTGATAAAGCCGCAATAGATTTAGGTTTGCGCTACGTCAATAATGATATGTGCTACCCGGCGATTGTGGTTATTGGTCAACTTTTGAGCGCGTTAAAATCCGGCGATTATGACGTTGACAACACGTCGATTGTACTTTTTCAAACTTGCGGCGCGTGTCGAGCTACGAATTATATTTCAGTTTTGCGGCGTGCGTTGAAATTTGCGGGATTCGGACAAGTTCCGGTTTTCGCCTGTTACGGGCTTGAAACTGATGATTTTGTTTTGAGTAATGATTGTTTGATTGACGCAATTAAGGCGGCGATTTACGGCGATTTGTTAATGAATGTTTCAAACAGAATGCGCCCGTACGAATTGCGGCGCGGCGAAACTGACAGGCTTTTTGAAGATTGTATGACGCTTGCAAAGGCTGATTTACTGGGCGGCAACTATTTGACTTTCCGCCGCAATGTTAGAAATTTCGTCGCGCAGTTTGATAAAATTCAGATTGACGAAAATTTGGAAAAGCCGAAAGTTGGAATTGTCGGCGAAATTTTGGTAAAATATCACCCAATCGCAAACAATCAGCTTGAAAAAGTTTTGGAGGCTGAAGGCGCGGAAGTTGTAATGCCGGATTTTGCAGATTTTTTCTTGTATTCGGCGTACGATTCAATTTCAAGGCAAAAACTTTTGGGCGGCAGTCGCAAGGATAAAATTTTTGGCGAAATTTTTATACAGTTTATGGAATTTTTCCGCCGTCCAATGAAAAACGCGCTTAAAGATTCAAAACATTTCCGCGCGCCGTATTCAATCAAAGAAACCGCCAAACTTGCCGCGCGTCACGTTTCAACAGGAAATATGGCGGGCGAAGGCTGGTTTTTGACGGGCGAAATGGTTAAGCTTATCGAAGAAGGAGTTGATAATATCGTTTGCCTTCAGCCGTTCGGTTGCCTGCCGAATCACATTACCGGCAAGGGCGTAATGCACAATCTGCGCGAAAGTTACAGCGGCGCAAATATCGTGGCGATTGACTGCGACGCGGGCTCTTCTGAAGTCAACCAACTCAACAGGATTAAATTAATGCTTGCCGTTGCAAAAAAATCTTTGACGAAAAATCAAGCAAGTTAAAGGAGTTTTCTAAAAAATGTTGAAAAAAATTTTTATGATAATCGGCGTCTTGGCAGTGCTGGGAATTGTCGGGATTATGTTTTTGGGAAATAAAATTGACTCGAAACTGAAAGAAAAAGAGCCGGAATTTCGCCAATATGTTACAATGACAACCGAAGAACAGAACGCTTACGTCGAAAAAAATTTTGAAAAATTCTTCAGTTCCCTTGCCAAAATTGACGATACAAATGAACAATTAAAATCCGCTGTCGAAAATTTGAAAGCCGACCCCGAAGCACTGCAAGCGGGAATTGCGGCGGGGCGTTCTATCGTTGCACAATTAATTTTGGCGAATGAAGATATTTTAAAGGATTTAAGCGCGGAAGTTCACGACAAATTGACTGCTGAAGCCCGCGAAGGAGACAGCCGCGCCGAAAAATTTAAAACCTACATGGATAAATATTTTCCAAAAGAATAATTTTAAGGAGTGTTTAAATTGAGAAAAGGCGATATTATCGAACTCGCAAAAAAAATGGTTGCCGCGCCGAGTTGTTACAGCGGCTTGAAAGAGGCAGGGCAAAATTGGCTTGATGCCGTTGGAACCAAAGGCGAAAAAGAAGCCGCGCAAAAATTAATTGCTGAACTTGAGGGCGATATTACGGATATTGACGGGCTTGTGGCGTTTGCACATTCAGAAATTCCTGCGCAAATGTTCGGGGCTGAAGGCGCAAAAAAATTCGCCGCTCACGCTGATGAACTCAAGGCAAGCGGCGCGAAATTCTGCGATTGCGGAGCTTGTGCGCCCGGCTTAGAAATTCTCAAAAACAAATCTTTGATTCTGGACTGAATTTTTTCATTTATATTTTTTAAAATATAAGAAAATCTTTCATTGCGGGCTTAGAAATTCTCAAAAATAAATCTTTGATTCCGGATTGAAATTTTTTATTTATATTTTTTAAAATGTAAGAAAATCTTTCATTGCGGGCTTGGAAATTCTCAAAAACAAATCTTTGATTCTCGACTGAAATTTTTTATTTATATTTTTTAAAATGTAAGAAAATCTTTCATTGCGGGCTTAGAAATTCTCAAAAATAAATCTTTGATTCTCGACTGAAATTTTTTGTTTATATTTTTTAAAATATAAGAAAATTTTCATTGCGAGCTTGGAAATTCTCAAAAACAAATCTTTGATTCCGAACTGAAATTTTTTGTTTATATTTTTTAAAATGTAAGAAAATCTTTCATTGCGGGCTTGGAAATTCTCAAAAACAAATCTTTGATTCTCGACTGATTTTAAAAATTCAAATTAAAAAGAGGCAGTAGGATTTTCCCTATTGCCTCTTTACTTTTGCCTAATGCCTTTTTTTATCGTCTTTAATGTACTGTTCATAAAAATCTTCGACGGGCATAAACAAATACCGCACGCCTTCAATAAAACTTATCCACGTCGGTAAAGTTGTCCAGAAAAACAACAGATACAGCACGCCCTGCAAAGTTTTTCCCTGATAAAATTTGTGTGCGCCGAGCGAGCCCAAAAAAATTGCAAGTGCAGATTGTACCAATTTTTTTTGAATAATTTGCGGGCGTTCGTTTTCGGGAAAAGTTGGAAGGTCTTCATCATCGTAACGGGCGCGGCGATTTCTGCGCGGGCTTCTTACACTTGGAATTGTACCGACGGGCAAATTTTTTATTTCGACGCCGCCCAAAGGCTGATTAAGTAAATCTGTATCAATTCTGACGTTGCCGTATTCGTCAACCGCGCCAACTTCAACCGTTTTATGTTTAATTCCTTCGGCGTCAAGTTGTTGCTGCATAACTTTCAATTCGGCGTCTGCAGAAATTATTTGATCGTTTAAAACGTGCTCAAATTGGTCTGCGTAGGCGTCATCGAGCGCGGCAAGCGTGGTTTTCATTCTGTTTTTTAAATCGCGCACGCGGTCTGTTGAAAGTTCGGTTTCTTCCAATTCTTGATATTGCTTGACGATTTTAACCGCGCGGTCTTGATAATAATCAATGAACTTGTAGGCAAGCGGGATTCTTTCGGGATTTTTTTCAAGATTAGCCAAAAGTTTTTTGGCAACGCGCTGCATTCTTGCAAGTTGCGCGGCAAGTTCTCTGTCTGAAATATTTTTTCGCGCAGATTCAATGAATTTAAAATCTTCCATTGCCTTGTCAAAATTTTCCTGCAGATATTCCGCCCTGTCTTCTTCCAATTCTTCCAAATCAAGTTGCGGCGTGCGATTTTTTTTCCAGTCCCAAGCAGCTTTGCCGCCAAATATCATTGCAACCGTTGCCAACATTACTAATAGATAATCCATTGAAATTTATCCCTCCCTTAGGGCGAAAAAATTTTTAACCCCAATTCTTCAGCGAAATTTAAAGCAACGCCGAAATTCGCTCCCACAGCCTCTACAACGTGCGCATCCGAGCCTATAGTGATAAATGTACCCCCGAGCTCTTTGAAGCGTTTGTAGACCGGCTCAAGCCCCTTTACGGCGGTTTTTTGAGCAAGTCGTCGAGTGTTAAGTTCCAAAATTTTTCCGCGCTCCACAATTATTTTCAAAACTTCGTCAATTTCCGGCTTGAAAGTTTGGTACTCAATATCAGAATTTGGATAGGGCGCAGTTCGGCAAATATAATCAATGTGCCCCAAAACGTCAAAATCTGCAACGGCGGCTTCTTCTGCCATTACATTAAAATATTTTCGATACGCAGTCAATTTATCCTTGTCAGCAAAAAATTCCGGGTTGTAAATATCAATATCGTCTACCACGTGAATTGAGCCAATAATTAAATCAAATTTCGCCTGCGCGAGGAAATTTTTATTCTGCATTCGCGCAGATTTTCTTAAGCCAATTTCGACGCCCAATTTAACTTTTTCACTGCGAAATTTTTTGTATTCATTCATATAATCGACGGGATTAAAAGTAAAATCAATATCGCCGGGTAAATCGTAATCGAAATGCTCGGTAAAAATTATCCCCAAATTTAAACTTTCTGCGCGGTTAATTGCGTCCGCCGCCAACATTTCTGAATCAGCCGAAAATTTTGTATGGCTGTGACTGTCAAAAATCATTTGTTTAATCCTCGTCGTGGTGATGGTGGTGATGATGAATTTCCTTGCCGCGAATATCTTTAATCGCCTGTGCAACGTCAGCCGCGCCGTAAATTGCCGAACCTGCAACCAAAATATTTGCGCCGGCTTCACGTACAAGAACGGAAGTTTCAGCGTTAATCCCGCCGTCAACTTGAATATCGCAATCTGTTTCCATTTCTTCAATCATATGATACAGCATGTGAATTTTGCCGAGCTGCGACTCAATAAATTTTTGCCCCGCGTAGCCGGGATTTACAGTCATAACCAAAATCATATCTGCATCTTCAACAAGTTCTTCAATCATTGAAAGGGAAGTACCGGGATTCATTGCAACTCCCGCCTTGCAGCCGAGTTCGTGAATTTGCTGAATAATTCTGTGCGGGTGTTTAGCCGTCTCAACGTGAAAAGTAATAATATCTGCGCCCGCGTCTGCGAAAGATTTTAACTGCGTTTCGGGGTGTTCAACCATTAAATGCACGTCAAAAATTAAATCAGAAACTTTTCTTAAAGATTTTACAACTGGCGCGCCAATGGTAATTTCCGGTACAAAAGTCCCGTCCATTACGTCAATATGAATATATTCTGCGCCCGCCTCCTTGACTTTTTTTAATTCGTCTGCCAAATGTGCAAAATCCGCCGAAAGTATCGAAGGTGCTATTTTTGTTGACATTTTGAAAAACTCCTTTATTTTTTAGGGTTAAAGGGATAAAGGGTTATAGGGATTAAAATTTTTTCTATGCCCTATTCCCTATATCCCTATATCCCTGAAATTCAATTTCTTCAAGTGATTTTTGTTTACTTTCAATACCCAATCCAAGTACAATCGCCGAAATTATGACGAATACCGAGGCAAACATTGCAAAAATCCAATTCATTTCCACGCCGTTAGCCAAAAGTACGCCAACCAACATTGGAGCCAACATTCCGCCAATCCTGCCGAATCCTGCCGCCCAACCGGAACCTAACGCACGAATTGAAGTTGGATAAAGTTCAGGCGTATAAGTATAAATGACACCCCACGCGCCCAAATTGAAGAAACTCATTGCTGCACCCCACATTAACAGCGAATTTGGATCCGCCGCGTTGCCGAAAAAGTAACTGCATACGCCCGACATTAACAGGAAAAGCGATAATGTGTATCTGCGCCCGATGACGTCAACAAGCCAAGCCGCCGCGTAATAACCCGGCAACTGCGCAAGCGTCATTACCAAAACATATTCAAAAGTTTTTACAACTGCGAAGCCCTGCGCGAAAACGATTGAAGGCAACCACATAAAAATCCCGTAGTAACTATAGACAATTCCGAACCACGCAAGCCAGAGCATAATTGTCCGCGTGCGAAATTGCGGCGACCATAAACTGGAAAATTTCGGTTGTGCGGTTTTTTCGGAGCCTAATTCGGCAGGGGATAATTTTTCTGCGAACGGCTCACTTTTTACCAATAATTTTTTCTCCAAGTCTAAAATTATTTCCTTTGCCTCGTCAATTTTATTTTTTGAAATTAAGTAGCGAATTGACTCGGGCATGTGCATTCTGATTAAGAAAACGTAAAGCGCAGGAGCCGCGCCAATCCAAAAAGCAATTTGCCATCCGAATTTTGGAATTAATAAATATGAAATGCACGCGGCAACAAGCCAGCCTAAGCCCCAAAAACTTTCCAGCAAAACAATAAATCTGCCGCGTAAATGTGAAGGCGCGTATTCGCTCATTAAAGTTGCAGCAACCGGCAATTCGCCGCCCAAGCCGAATCCTACCAAAAATCTGAAAAACAGTAAACTTTCGTAGCTCCACGCAACCGCGCAAAGTCCCGTTGAAACGCTGTACAAAATTACCGTCGCCGCAAAAACTTTCTTGCGCCCCAATCTGTCAGCAACTGTACCGGCTAAAACCGCGCCCAACGCCATACCGATTAAGCCGATACTGCCTATCCAGCCGACTTGCTCCGGCGTCAAGCCCCATTCTTTCGCAAGAACCGGCAATACGAATGAAATTAATCCCGTGTCCATTGAATCGAACAACCAGCCCAAGCCCGTTACAACCAGCAATTTGTAATGAAATGAACCCACGGGCAAATTTTCAAGCCGCTCCAATATCAATTTGAGTTCCCCCTTGTAAAATTAAAACCAATAAATCAAATATCGATATATTTTAAGGTGTAAATTGTAAAGCAGAATTATACTTTTGGCAAGCGTTAAAAATTTTCTCAAATTGAACGGAGGCTTGATTATGGATAATTATGACGATACAGAAAATTTGGCAGTCGGAATAGATTTAGGTACAAGCAATTCAACCGTTGCGTACTTTCAAAATGGCGAATGTCATTTTCTGAAAATCCACGGTAAAAATTTTCTTTCGTCGGTTATATATTTTGCTGAAACTAAATGGATTTACGGCGAAAATGCTTTAAATTTCGGCAGTGCATACCCCGACGCGCTTTTTAAAAATTTTAAACTTTGCATTGGGGAAAAATCGCCGCAAATTTTTAAGGTAAAACCTGCCGCCGCCAAAACTAAGTATAAGTATATCATAGACGCAAATATTTTTATTGAATCGCCGTTTATCTTGGAAAAATTCGGCGAGGACGCAGAAATTATAATTCCAAAAATCGTAATTGAAGAATTGGAATACAAAAAAATTTTTCCTGAAACTGCCGACGAAGCCGAACTTGCTTTACAATCTATCGAAGAATATAAAAATATTATTTCGTTTGAAGATTCACATTTGGAACTTCTGAAAAATTCTTGCCTCAAAAATAATGCCAACGCCCTTTATCAAATTTTAAGCGTAGCACTCAGGCACGACGCCGCCGATACTGTTTTAATTTCCAATGATAAAATTCTTGCCAAAAAATCTGCCGATTTGACGCACAAATTTAAAATTCAAAATTATGCAATGTTCAACCTTTACCACAGAATAATTCAAAATATCAGCCACAAAGGCGAATTTCAAATTACCGGCAAAGACGCCGCCGCAATTTTTCTGCAACACCTGCGCGAAGAAATTTGCAAAAAAATAGGTTACGTCAGCAAGGCGGTTATTACCGTGCCGCAGGAATTTTCGCCAATACAATACAACGAAATTAAAGACGCCGGTTTTACCGCCGGTTTTACTGAAATAGAATTGCAAACAGAACCAATAGCCGCGGCTGTTGCGTACGGAATGGAATTAATGGAAGATGCAATTATTTTGGTTTACGATTTCGGCGGCGGGACTTTTGACGTTTCAATTTTGAAAATTTCCGGCAATAATTTTACCCGCGTATCTTCGGGCGGCGATTCAAAATTGGGCGGCGAAAATTTTACTCAAGCAATTATCGAAGACTTCAAAGAAAAATTAATGGACGCTGAAATTTTGGATATGTTCGACGAAGAAAATTCGGGGCTCTCGCACGAAGAATTTGCACAAAATAATTTTAAAATCTGGAAGGCTTGCGAAAATATCAAGTGCAATTTGTCTGAAACTCAAAACGAAAGTGAAACCATTCCGCTTTACGTGCGCCCTGGGCAAATTGAAGAAGTTGAATACAATCTTTCACGGGCTGAATTTGAAAATCTTACCGCCGAACTTATAGTAAAATCCAGAAAAGCCCTGGACCTTACTTTACAGCGTGCCAATTTGAAACGCGGCGATATTGACGTTGTAATTATGGCGGGCGGAACTTCTTTAATCCCTTGCATTGGTAATTTTGTCAGACAATATTTCGGTAAACAGCCGTATTCTGATAAAAATCCTGCTACTCTAATTGCGGAAGGTGCCGCGTTTCTTGCAGATTTAAAATGGAATGACAATTCAACTTCCAATATTGAAATTTTCAATAAAACTATGACTGATTTGGGCGTTGCAGTCAAAGGGCATATTTTCAACGTGATAATTCCGGCTAATTCTGAATTGCCCATAGCCAAGGAAAGAGTTTATTTTCTGCAACGGGACGAACAAACAGAATTGCTTATCGAAATTTTTACTCG
This sequence comes from Selenomonadaceae bacterium, assembly GCA_017455645.1. Classification (GTDB taxonomy): domain Bacteria; phylum Bacillota; class Negativicutes; order Selenomonadales; family Selenomonadaceae; genus Quinella. The sequence continues at coordinate 22,925 of JAFSZS010000008.1, forward strand.
TGATGAAGGCAGCAACGCAACACGAATTTTTGACAGCAGTATAAAATGTATTGGGCAGGTACAAATTTCAAACTTGCCGCCGCTGAAAAAAGACGAAGTTAGTATTTGGGTAAATTTCAGTTTGTCGCCGGAATATGAATTGGAAGTTGAAATTAATTTGAAAGATAATCAGGGCTTGGAAATTGAACAGGCGCAAGCTGTAATTAATTTGCTTGGAATTTAGGAGGAAAATTTTATGGAAGATTATAACCCCGCAGAAGCTGAAAAATTGCTAAATGACTTGAAAAATTTTTGCCTGTCAAATGGAGTTATTTTGGTTGAAAAAATTTCCGGCGAAGATAAAATTTTTGAAATTCAAACTGACAAACCAGCTTTTTACCTTGATATTAAATCTTTGGACGACGCCGCAAAACTCAACGAAATTTTAAAAGAGCACTTAGACACCTTGAAATCAGACAAAAAAATTTTTCTGCAGAATCACAGCAAAATTGAGGAAAATATTTATAAAACAATCGACAGTATCAATTTAAGCCGCGCCCAAAAATTTATCGACAGTGGGCTGAAAAAATTTTTGAGTCAATATAAAACTGTTGAAGAATTACGCGAGGTGGCGGGGCAAATTTACGGCGATTTTATCAAGAGCCAATTAATCGACAGCTTTATTTCAAAATTGTATGGCGAATTGAAAAAAAATCCCGGCGTTACTGCGTATATTTATATTGTTCGCAAATTTAATCAAATGTTTGCAGAATTGGGAATTACGGCGGTTGAGAGCAGCAGCGGGATTGTTTACAAGTTCAAGGAAAATTCCGGCGAAAAATTCATTGCCGAAGTAAAGGCGGGGGGCAAATAATGGCGTTATTTTTGGGAATTGACTTTGGCACTTCAACAAATATGGTAACTTACTGGAATGAAGATAAAAAGCGCGCCGAGCCAATTTATTTGGGAGAGTACGGCGAAGCGGGATATTTTGCAAATGTAATTTACTATGAATCTGAAAATAACATAATTGTTGGCGATGTTGCCTTGGCAAAGGGCAATTCAGATTTTTATAACGCTGTATTTTCTATTAAGCGGCGTTTGGAAAGTTCGGATTTTCGGCAGTACATACCAAATTTAAATCGGAGTCTCGGCACTGAAGAAATTGTGGCTGATATATTTTCTTGGATTAAAAAAAATGTTGAAATGAAATTTGGCGGGCAAAGTATTGACGGCGTGGTTATCAGCGTACCTTTTGCCTTTCAAAATACCGAACGTGAACGCATTAAAATTGCCGCTCGTCGCGCAGGGTTGCCGGTTTTAGGTTTGATTGAGGAACCGGTGGCGGCGGCGTTAAGTTTTGGGCTTTTTGAGGATGTCAAAAAATTGAAGGCTGAAAAAATTTTAGTCTTCGATTTAGGCGGCGGCACTTTCGACGTTACCATTTTTGAATTTTTAAAACAATCTGCCAAAAATTTTAAAATCCTCGTGCTTACCACAGACGGCGAAAAGCAACTGGGCGGTATTGATATTGACGATGTACTTGTTAAAAAATTTCTGGAACAACTGAAGGCTGATTATCCTGATTATAATTTGGAAGCCGTCAGCACTGAAGAACAAGAAAAAGAAATTTTCAGCCTGCGCCAATTTGCCATTGACGTTAAAGAAAATTTGAGTGCTGAAGAAGAGTATGATTCACTTTTTGAGAGCAGACTTGGAACGCAATATTTTTTGGAAAAAAATTTTACACGTGAAGAATTTGAAAATTATCTGCGCGAATTTTTGAATGAAATTGAAAATGTCCTTGACAGTACTTTAAGCGGGGCAGATTTGGAGCCGCAAGATATTGACAGAATAATAATGGTCGGCGGCACAAGTAATATCCCGGCGATTAATGAAAAAGTGCGTCAATATTTCGGCAAAGCTCCAGAAAAAATTGAGGATTTGGAAACAATGGTAGGCAGAGGCGCGGGGCTTTATTGCGGCTTAAAGTACGTTGAAAAAAATTTCGATTTTGATATTGCCGTTGGAATAAGCAAAACTACCGGCATTAAGTGGCGCGGAAAATTTCTTGAAATGTTGCCCAGAAATACTTTGTACGGTACGCCCTCCGAAGTTAAAATTTTGCAACTGCCCCAAAGTACAAAAGTTATAAAAATTCCGGTCGTACAAGGCAACAGTATAACAAATGTAAAAATCGGCAGTGTAATTGTTACGCCCGAAATTCTTTCAAAATTAATTAACGGCAGAATCGGCGTCAAATTAAATACTGACGCAAATACCGGCACGATAAGCTACGAACTTTATAAAATCGTTCTATTTAAAAATCAGTTACTGCCGGATAAAATTTTGAGCAAAGGCAATATAGGAGATGACTAAAAATGGCAACCAACCGCGGAAAAAATTCTTCTCAATATAATCAAGGAAATTTATGGTCAGAGGATTTTATTCCAATGAATGAAACAGAATTTCGTACCAGATTTGAATCCATTGACAAAAATTTGTTGACACTTGCAGAAAAAATAAAAGAGTTGCTGGATAAATTTAACGCGCCCAAAAAAGGCAGTAAAGCTCAAGAAATTTTGGAACAGTTGGAAAATTTGTCGGCGAAAATTGACAGTTTACCTAAATTTCAGGAAAAAAATCCCGTGTCAAATGACATTCCACAAGATGAAAAAATTATTGAAGAATTGGCTGAATACGGCGAAAAAATTATGCACCTTTTGGCAATAGCCGCCCGTTGTTACTCCCGCAAATTGCCGGAATTAAAAAAACATCAAGAAGATATTAAAAATATCAATGACGCTAAAGAAAAAGAAAAAATTCAAGCCGAAAAAAAAGCCGAGGAACGCGGGCGTAAAGCCGTAATTAAAGACCTGCTTAATCTCTACAGTGATATTCACAACCATTCGGTACTTGCAACTTTTTTGGAAAATCAGGGCGTTGAAAAGCGTTACGAAATTAACGAAGAATTGGAAATTATCGAAAATAATATCAGAGAGTTGGAAACTTATATTGCTGAATTGCAAATTGGCAAAATTATTATCACTGCACCGGCGTATATTTTCGATGGTGAAGTAATAGCCAGGGCAACCTACAAATTCGCGCAGGAAGATTCAACCGCCCAAAATTCGCAGGAAGATTCAGCCGCCCCAAAGGAAGTGTAAATTATGGGCTTTTACGTAGGAATTGACTTGGGAACTACCAACAGTACAGTTTCTGTAATTCAAACAAAAAATACCGACGATTCACCACTTGACACGCTTACTACTTGCCCAATTTTTCAATATAAAACTATTGGCGAATTTATAGCTGACGAATGTTTACCTTCCGCACTAAATTTTGATATTGATAACCGGCGAGTTTATACCGGGCTTTACGCCAAAAATATTTACGCTTCCGGCGAGCAATCGCTTCAAACTGCCGTATCTGTCAAAACTCGTATTGGCAGCGACGCAAGATTAGAAATTCCAAGCCGTTTTAGAAAAAATATTACTCAAATTTTCGATATGAAAGAATGCTCCGCGTTTTTTATTCGCACAATTGTAGATTCACTCAAGAAAAATTTTCCAAAATTGGCTGACATTATAACCAATGAATGTGTTGTAACAGTTCCGGCGGCTTTTAACGACGATGAAAGAGTTGCTACTCAAAACGCAGTTTTATTGGGCGGGTTCAAAAGTTGCAAAATTTTAGATGAGCCGACAGCCGCTTTACTTTCCTATATCAACAGTGATTCTTATGACGACTCTGCAGACGACGATACAATTTACAAATTGGTTTACGATATTGGCGGCGGTACTCTAGATGTTTCAATAGCAAAATTGACAACAGATTTTTTTGGCGATTATAAAGTTGATATTGTGGCTTTATCAGACAGAATGAATTTGGGCGGAGATAATTTTGACAGGTTGCTGGGCGCGTATTTTCTCAAGGAATTTGAAAATACCAATGAGCCGATACAATCTTACAGCAAAGAAAAGCAAGCTAAAATTATTGCGCGTATAGTTTCGCAAGCTGAAGACTGCAAAATTAAACTTAACAAATTAATTTTGAATTGCGGCAACGATCAAAGAAAATTGGATAAAGTCAAGTTGGGGGTAGAATTTGAGTTAATCGATAATATGTACGTCAATGGAATTGTGCTGAATAAAAAAATTTTGGACGAATTATTTACTTGTTACACTTCGCCGGAGGAAAAATTTGGATTAATCGCCCCAATAAAAACTGCCCTTCAACGCGCAAATCTAAAAAAAGAAAATATCAGCGAAGTTATTTTAACCGGCGGAATGGCGCAATTTTACGCTGTCAATGAAGCTATTCACAAATTTTTTAAGGACATTCCGATAAGCACTGTTGAAGATACACGAATTGCAGTTTCACGCGGCGCGGCTTTGTATCATTGGAGCCTTGACGAAGATAACGACGCTGACGACGTAAAAAAAATTTCTACTATCAGTAACAGATTAGCCGCAAATATTTATGTTCGCAATTCTGAAGGAATTTTTGAATTGCTTGTACCTTATGACCTTAGCGAAACTAAAGGCACTTTCAACTATATAATTTCAGATGACAATGTAACTTATTTTCCTTTTTATTTATATTCGGGCAACGGAGATATTACTACTACCTACACGCAACTTGCCGGGCGTATGATTAAAGCCAAGCCGGAATACAAGCGCGGCTCCAAAATTCCGATTGATTGGGAAATTGACGAAAACAAAGTTATTACGATAAAAATTCAAGACGACGACAATATAAAATTATCTCGCCTTTTAACGCCCGCCGAAATTTCCAATAATGTAATTAATCGCTATTCAATCAACAGGAGTTAAAATTATGAATACCGAAGAATTGAACGAAATATTTAACGCCTTAAATCGAATTAACAGGAGCCTTGACGAACGCTTTACAAAGGACGCAGATTTTTACATTGAACAGGAACAGATTGAAATTCTCAAAGATTTAATTTACCGTGGCGAATATGATAAAATTGCTGAAAATTTTAATTCCCGCGTGGTTTTGAATTGGATTGTAAAAAATGCGTGGCTGATTAAAAATGAAAATTACGCGGTACTTCAAAAAATTTTCGACGATTGCCCGGACGATTATTTAAAAATTATAATGAGCCAAGATTTTTTTGATAACAAAATTGAAATGCCCGCAAGTTTCAGATTTTGGTTACTTTCAAATTATCTTAAGCGGCTTGATGAAAAAGCTTGCTCCGATATGTTGCAGGGTAATTTAATTTTTCTGAATCAGCCGACTTTAAGGGCAATTTGCGTCGCGCAGATTCTCAAAAATAAATCGATTGACGAACGCTACAAAATTTTCAATGAATATTCAATTCAAAGCCCCAATCTTTTATCGCAGGAAAAAATTTTTTCGCCGATATTTTCTAAACTTAATGACGCCGTAAGAAATTTTATTTTTGAAAATCATTTCGCCCAAGAAACGCCGGCAAGTAAATTTTGGGCTGATATTTTGTCTGCTGAAGATGTTCCCTTTATGATGGAAAAATTCAAGCGATATTGTCAAACGCACTCGGCAAATTTGGACGCCTGCAAAGATGTAGACGTAAGATTGTTTTGGATTTCTACCAAAAATTTTCCGGTGTACGCCAAAGGATTTGCGGCGGCTTGTGCTTGTATGATTCGTACAAAAAATATCAATTTACAAAAAGCCTTGGCAATTTATGAACTGAATCACTTTAGCAGATGGGAGCAAGAAAAAAATCAGCTTAAGGCAGAATTGGCAAAAGTTGGAATTACTGATATTGAGGGCGGCGGAGTTTTTAACTTTGACGAAATAAAAGAGCGTCTGAATTATCACGGGGCTAATTTTGAAAAACTTTTGTCTGACAACGTTTACCGTTTCCTTGCAGTTTCTTTCAAAAAAACTTGCGCCCCCGAAGATTTAAAAAAACTTTTTAAGGAAGTTAAATTTCGTGACAGATTTGAGAAACTTTGTTGCCTTCTGATTAAGTTTACAGACAGCAATTACCAATTAAATTTTGACTATATAAATTGCATGGTTCAGATTATCCCGCAGGAAACCAACAAATATAATCCTTTGGTCGCGTACCTTTTGGATTTTATCGCCAACAATAATATTTTGATAAAATACAGGCGTTTTGGAACTTACAATATAGAAAAATTTTTTAGAGAAAAAGATTTTGGGCGTTTTGTTAAAATTGCACATTTTTAAAACGGGGTGTAATTTATGAATTTCATTGGAATAGATTTAGGTACGACAAATTCGGTTGCTTGTACATTTCAGCGCGGCGATTTTAAATTTCTAAAATTTTCTGGGAAAGTTTTATTACCTTCGGCGGTTATGTTCAAAGACGGGAAAATTAAAGTTGGCGAGGCTGCCAAAAATTTTTCACAACGCTACCCAAATAACGTTATAACTTCTGCCAAAACTTATATGGGCGATAATGGTCATTTTTGGGAAATTGACGGGCGCAAATTTACGGCAACAGATGTAGCCGCGGAAGTTTTGCGGGAAATTTATAAATCTGCGCGAAAATTTTTTAATAACGCTGAAGAAATATCGGCAGTCATAACCGTACCGGAGCAATTTTCAGCCAATCAACGAGCCGAAACAAAAAAAGCCGGCGAATCGGCAGGATTTACAGTAAAACAAATTTTGACTGAACCTGTAGCGGCGGCTATTGCATACGCTTTTGGAAATTCTAAGCCCAATGAAAAAATTTACGTTGTAGACTTGGGCGGCGGCACTTTCGACGTTGCATTACTTGAGGCGCGCGAAGATGATTATTACAAAACTTTGATACAGGGCGGAAATCGTTCCTTGGGCGGCGATGACTTCGATAAAGCGTTGGTAAATATAATGATAATCGAAATTTTTACAAATACCGGCGTTGAATTAACAGAGGCTGAAAAATCCGGCTTGAGTCCCGCGCAATATTCAACAACCATTCAAAAAATTTACATTGAAGCCGAAAAAGTCAAACGGGCGTTAAGTAATGCTGAATCTGCGCAAGTCGATATAAAAAATTTGTTCCCGTACAAGGACGGCGTTTTTGATTTTCATATGACAATAACCCGTGAAGAATTTTTAAAAGAAATTTCTCAATATGTGCAGGAAATTGAAACTGTAATAAAAAATTCATTTGAAGGTACAGAATTTAGCGCGGCAGATGTAGACCGTGTAATTTTAGTAGGCGGCTCTGCAATGATGCCTTTTGTCAGGGAATGCGTACAAAAAATTTTCAACAAAGAACCTTATTCTATTGACGACCTTTCAAAATTGGTTGCAATGGGCGCGGCAATTTTCGCAGATGATACGCTCGGCAACGGGATTGAACACCACGATATTATTTCTCATTCTTTCGGCGTTGAATTAGTTGGTAAGAGAATGGAAAAAATGTTACTGCAAAATGAAGAATACCCCTGCGAACGCACAAAAACTTTTTATACTGTCGAAGATAACCAAAAAGCAGTAAGAATTAATGCTTACGAAGGCGAAGATACCGAAGAAGTGGAGCAGAATCGTTATATAGGCGGATTTGTATTGCGGGGAATTGAAAAAGCTCCCGCCGGTAAAAAAATTGAAATACGATTTGCCTTTGATAAGAATTGCATTTTGCACGTTATGGCGAAAGACCCAAAAAAGCCCGGCGTTGAAAAAGAAATTGATTTAACTACATGAGCGGGAGAGTTTTTTATGCCTTTGGAAAGAAAATCTGATGCGCCCAAAAAAGTTGAAGAAGAAAATATTTTTGTACCGGAAGAGCCGCGCTACAGTCTTGACGATATTATTTTAACACAATCGACAAGAGACCAAATTTTGGACGTGGCAACTTACGCCGAAAATTCGCAGTTGGTTTTTGACATTTGGGGATTTAACAAGACGCACAAATATTCAAAGCGCGTTGGAATAAATTTGTACGGCGCGCCCGGCACGGGTAAAACTATGGCGGCGCACGCAATAGCTAAGCAACTTGGCAAAAAAATTTTAATCGTCAACTACGCGGATATTGAATCAAAGTACGTTGGCGAAACTCCAAAAAATATCAGAAAAGCATTTGAGGCGGCGAAAAATTCCGGCAGCATTTTATTTTTTGACGAGGCGGACGCAATTTTGAGCAAGCGCGTTACAAATATGACGCAAGCCGTTGATGTCAGCGTAAATCAGACGCGCTCGGTTATGTTAATGTTAATGAATGAATATCAAGATTTTATAATTTTTGCCACGAATTTTATTGAAAACTTTGACGCGGCTTTTATGCGCCGAATTTCTGTACACGTGAAATTTGAATTGCCTGATTTTGAGTGCAGGAAAAAACTTTGGCAAATGTACATTCCAACAGAATTTGCGGCGCAGTTTGAAAATCTTGACATTGACGAACTTGCAGGAAAATATTCCGGAATTTCCGGCAGTGACATTTCAAACGCTGTACTCAACGCCGCTTTTAAAGCTGCGCGACTTGTTCCCGACGGCAACGTTCAAAACGCCGCGCTTAAAGCAAAATATAAAGCCTCCTACACCAATTCAAATAAACTCGACAAGAAAATTTTGTTTGACGCGGTAGAAAATATTTTGGAAAGTAAGCGTGCTAACGATGGAAAAATTTAAGTGCGATTGTTGCGGCTTGTGTTGCAGGCACATTAACTGCAGTGAACTTTCAAAAAATCTTGACAGAGGCGACGGCGTTTGTAAATTTCTTGACACTGAAAAAAATCTTTGTACGATTTATGACAGCCGCCCCGATTTTTGCAACGTCGAAAAAGGATATAAAAAATATTTCGCCGAATTTTACACTGAAGAAGAATATTTGCGCTTGAATTATGAAGCGTGCAAGAAACTTAGGGATATAGGGATATAGGGATATAGGGAAAATTCTTGGAACCCTATGACCCTTTATCCCTAGCCCCTTAAAAACTACTGAAGGGAGTTTTTAAAATGAAGGTTGCAATTTTATTGGCTAATGGATTTGAAGAGGCAGAAGCACTTGTTACGATTGATATTTTGCGTCGCGCAGGAATTGAAATTGAATCGTTTTCAGTGGCTGAAGAATTTGTTACAAGCAGTCGAAAAATTACTGTTAAAGCCGATAAAATTTTGGGCGATAACAATTTGGCTGAATACGACATGGTAATTTTGCCGGGCGGTCAACCGGGCTCCACTACACTTTCAAAAGACGCGCGCGTTTTAAATATCGTGCGAAACTTTATTGGCGATAAGAAAAAATTTGTGGCGGCAATTTGCGCGGCTCCGATGGTTTTAAAATCTGCGGGCGTAAGCGCGGGCAAAACTTTAACTTCTTTTCCTTCAGACGAATTAAAGGCAATGTTTACCGACGCAAATTACATTGACGATAAATTGGTTGTGCAGGACGGAAATTTAATTACAAGCCGCGGCGCAGGCACTACCATGCCTTTTGCTTACAAAATCGTTGACGTTTTGGGCGGCAATTCCGAGCCGGTAAAAAAAGGTATGCTGTACGACAGACTTTTGGCGGGAAAATGAAACAAGTTAAAATTACAGTAATGAAAAAAGTCAGCCACGCGGATTTAATTTCAAAGTACGAAAACCCGCTTGAAAATCCCTGCGATATGGAAGTTGGGCAAATTTTTATTTCCAACGGCTGGGAAAAACCGGCGGGCTTGTGTCAAAGTGCGTGGGAAAGTATGGCTGAATTTGTGCGCGGACTTTCGCACGGCGCGGAAAATTTTTACAACGGCTGGATGAAAAACAAAAAAGCCGTCATGATTTCCTGCAATGACGGCTTCAGACCGGTTAGCTTTTTTATTGAAGTTGTTGATTAAATTTCGTTCATAATTTTTGAATTCTCTGCTGCAGAAAGTGCGGTGGAGAATTTTTTTAGTGCGGAAATTGCCCTGTCGAAAGAATCAGTTAAAACCAATTCGACGCGGCTGCCCAAAAGTTTTTTCGCCTGTTTGAAAACCAATCTGTAATCTTCACTAGACGAAACTAAAACGTAACTTGACGCCAAATCAGAATGAGCCGCGCCCACAATTTCGGCAAGCGAAGGCGAAGATTCAGCACTTCCCGAAACTAAAATTGTTGCGCCCGCGTCTTGTAACTTTTGCGCCTCTTCAGAATCTTTTGCAACTGCCAACGCGGCAACCGTTATCAAGGCGTCATTCGCCGGCAATGAATGTGTTTCACTCATATTTGTAATTTTTACGTCGCGCAGGGAACCCCAACCCAATGCTTGCTCCAATGCTTTTCCAACGTGATCTGTATGAAGGTGTACATCGATACCGCCGCTTAATCTTTCGACGATTGAAAAGCTACTGAAGTCTTTCATTTGGCGTTCAAGCTCGGCGATATTTGCATTGGAAGTTTTGACGCGCAGGCGCACGCAGTAAGGACGTACTAAATCATTTCGCGGGTCGGGCATATTTTTATGAATACCTAAACCTAATGATAAACTAACTGTAGGCGATACAAAATTTCCGTCCAAGCCTTTCAAGCAGCCTTTCAAAAAGCTAATCATAATGCTTGCACCGGCGTTATCTTGTCCCGCTTCAGCAATAATTTTTTCGCCGGATTGAATCGCCTTTTGCAAAATTTCAACAATCGGCATATTTTCCCTAACTGCATGGTACGCGCCCTTTGCAACCGCCTTAGCAACGATTATGAAAGGACTTTCGCTGTCGTCAGGCAGGGAGCGTTGGGCGTACAAAATCCCGTACTGAAAAGCCTTGCCAAATTCGGAGCCGGTGGCGTCATATTTTCCGGCTAAGCCTGTACCAATTCCGCGGAACATTTGCGCCAAAACAACTCCTGCGTTGCCGCGTGCGCCGAAAACTGCCGCGGTTGCAACCCTGCGCGAAAGTCCGCCAATGCTGTCATCTTTTGCCTCGGCAAGCGGCATAACTGCAGCCCCCATTGTCCGCAAAATGTGCGTGCCTGGCAATGTTCCCGCGCCCGGCTGTGAATTTATATTTTCATATTCCAACAGAAATTCACTGTACGCACCGGAGACCATTCTTTTAAAATCCCCGCCGGTAATGACTTCCCGTATTCCCGTCATTTTTTACACCGCCTGTCTTTTTAAAATTTTAACCGTTTTTACTGAAAAATTGACTTAAAGTCGCCAAAATTTGGTCACTGTTCAAAGATTTTAATAAATACCCGTCCGGCTTGAGTGCCAAAACTTTCATGATACTTTCCTTGTCGCTTTTACCCGTCAAAAACATTACGGGAACTTTGCCAACTTTTGTTTCACTGCGTATCATTTCCAAAACTTGAGGACCGCTTGTAACAGGCATTTCATAATCCAACAAAATTAAATCCGGCTTGTTGTCTGCAAGGTACATTAAAGCCTGCGTGCCGCTTGTTACGATTGTGACGCGGTAATATTTATCAAGCCAATTTTTCATCATCTTTAAAAAAGTTGTGTCGTCGTCAACAAGCAAAATATTTCGCTTAAATTCGTTGTTGTCAACGGAGCTTGCAATTTTGTCTACAGTTTGAGTAAGTTTTTTCAAGTCAACGGGACGCTCCAAACTTGCCGCAATTACAGTTTCGGGAATGACTTCCTTAACCGTTGCCAATTCGTCGGTATTGCCCAAAAGAATCAAAACTTTTGCCTCTTCAACGCAGAAATCTTTCAGATAGTATAAAAATTGCGGCATATCTTCAATAAATTTTCCGAGGTAAAAAACCATTATATCAGCGTTTCTTTTGTTCTCTGAAACTTCCTCAACCAGCGGATCAATTCGCACAACTTTATAACCGGCTTTTTCCAAAGTTTTTTGAATTGAGTTGCCCATAAATGAAAAACCTTGCGTAATTAATAAAATTTTTGTTGACATTTACCATCTTCCTAACTTTTTAAAGATAACTGATTGGATTAACTCTTTGCCCGTTTACATGAACTTCGTAATGAACGTGCGGACCTGTGCTGAAGCCGGTACTGCCCATGTAGGCGATTAATTGCCCGCGTTTGACATATTGACCGGCAGTAACTACAACTTGCGAGGCGTGCCCGTAGCGAGTCATTAAGCCGTTGCCGTGATTTATATCAACCATATTACCGTAGCCGCCCGCATTCCAGCCCGCGTACTCAACAACGCCATCAGCCGTTGCAACAATAGGCGTGCCCATATCGTTTGCAATATCAATACCGGGGTGAAAATCAGTACCGCCCCAACGTAAACCGTAAGGCGAAGTTACAACGCCCGTGGTAGGCCATATTGAAGGCATATTGGGATTGGCTGAAGGTGTACCGCCGAATTGTCCCAAATCCAGCGTTAAACTTGACGCGCTTGCAAAATCGCCTTCAACGATAATATCTTGATAAGTGCCGATTGCGGGAGCCGGTACAGCTGCAACAACCAACATTTGTTCGCGTTGATATTTTAATTCGTTTTGGAACTCGTCAAGACTTTCAAGGCGAATTGCCACGCGCTGCTCAATCATATGCAACGCCTCTGAAACGTCGGAAATTTCCACATTTGGCAAAGGTCCGCCCTGCCCGGTGTACGCGCCCTCAACGTACGGCGGCAACCATTCAGATTGAAATTCTTGTGCAGGAACATTTTCAGTTGTAGGATTTTCAAGCGGCGGGGGCGGCGTCCATTCAGATTGAAATTCTTGTGCAGGAACATTTTCAGTAACAGGATTTTCAAGCGGCGGGGGCGGCGTCCATTCAGATTGATTTTCCGTCGCGGGTATTTCTTCAGTTACGGGAATTTCTTCAATAATTTCTTCAGTGATTTTATCTTCTTTGGCGGGTTTATTTAAGCCTGCTTGAATACGCAATTCTTCTTCCTGCTGTGCAAGATTCTGAACTGTTTCACTAAGGTTAGCGGCTTTTTTGGAAACTGCCAAAAGTTGTTCCTGTTGAATTTCGCCGGCGCGTTTTACTTCATTTATAATTTCAATATTTTGCTTGTGATGCAAGACGCTGTAAACCGAATAACTGCAAGTACCGATAAAAAGAAACGCGCTTGTCATAAAAATTAAAATTCCCAAATTAAACATAAAAGCCGACAGCCGAATTTCTCGGCGTTTGTCTTTTCCTTCGATTGTTATTAAATAATCTTTTTTATCATCTTCCAATTTGTTTTCCATTCCTCCCGTTATTTTGAAGTTGAAGCGTCGCGCAGGGCTTGTTCTTCTTCTTTTGTAAGTTTATATTTTTCGGATTCGCCCTTAACGATAGGCTTAACGTAACTGCGCGTAAATTCCCGCCCGTTGAGCGAAGAAATTATAACACCGGAATTTTCGGCGTCAAGAAGTGCGATACAGTAACTTAATTCTGCGGTGTCGCCTTGAAAAGCGTTGAATCTGACAACTGCAACGCGGCTTATTGCGTGCGTCAACAGGTCTTTCATTTGGGTTAATTCGGTATTTAATTTTTCTTCAGTTTCTACGGCAGAATTAATTTTTTCGGCGTGCTTGAGTAAAATTTGCTGCGCGTTTGCATCGTCTTCATCGCTCATCAGCATTTTTCTATAACGCTTTTTCATATCAGAAAGGCGCGTTTCCAAGCTGATAATGAAGCCAATCATTACGCCAATTACAATTCCCAAAAAAATAAAAACGTACACTAAATTTTCAACAATAGCGGCGTTAAAATCGCCCATACTTTTCCCTCCGCCCAGATTATAACATTTTTATTTTAGCAGTACAAAATTCTATTTTGCATTTTGGTTGAGATAAAAGCTAAGTGCGCTTAAACCTACCATTAAATTTTCATTGATAACGGTAAAATCATTCGGCACTTCGATTTGAACGGCAGAAAAATTCCAAATCCCTTTGACTCCCGCCTCAACCAAAACATCTGCTACATTTTGCGCCGCGTCGTCCGGAACGGCGATAACTCCAATATCAATTAATTTTCTGCCGGAAATTGGCACGAACTTTTTAAAATCGTAAATGCGCACGCCGTTAATATCTTCGCCGATTTTATTTTCGTCAATGTCAAAAAGCGCGGCAATGACAAAGCCCCAATCAGTAATTTTTTCAAATTTGGCAAGAGCCGCGCCCAAATTTCCGACGCCGATAATTGCAATTCTCCAATAATTTTGCAAGCCCAAAATATTTCCAATTTTAAGCATTAAGTTAATTACGTCATAGCCCGCGCCCTTAATTCCAAAGTGTCCGAAAAGGTTTAAATCTTTGCGAATTGTTTCGGGGGTAATTCCCAAAATTTTTGAAAGTTCAAGCGTGGAAGTTGTAACAACGTCTTCATTGTCAAGATTTTGTAAAGTTTTGTAGTACAGCGGCAAACGCTCAATCGTTGCACGCGGGATTTTTATTTGTTCTTTTACGCTTGACAGCATTTTTATTCAGCTCCTGTTTCAGAGTAATGTTTTTATTTTTGAATATACTTTTCTTTTTCCAAAGCAAAAAAGAAAAGTATCAAAAGAAAAGTGCTTTTTTCCGCCCGCTCGCGCACAATTCGTTGGTGAATTTGCAAACGAGTAAAAATTTCTAAATTTGACGGCGGCGCAAATGTGTTGGCAAAGTGCAAAAGCGGGCGGCTAATTTTTTTCAAAAATTTTATTGCGCATCCTGCGCATATGGCGGCGCACGTCCTGTGCGCCTTTTTTAATTTTCATCGTCAATCAAAGTAATTGCAACGCCCAACGCCCCCAACAGCCACATCAGCATTGAACTTGGTATGTTGAAAAGTAAATCGTCGCTCATACCGTTTAACGCCATTGACAAAAATGCAAGCCCTATTCCAAATTTCAGCCCCTCGACAAATTTTTTGTCTGAAGTCAATCTTTCGGTTTCAGTTTCAAAAAGTGAATCGTCGGCGAATTTTTGCACGTCAAAATTATCGTCGTCAGATTTTTTGTCGTCTTTGGATTTTTTCTTGGAGCTGAATTTTAATTCGTCGTGGTGTACCAATTCCGGTTCAGATTTTTTCGCCGGCTTTTTGGGTTCCTGTTCTTTTTGCGGCGAAAATTTATCAAGAATTTTGTTTGACAAGTCAGCCATTCGCAGCATCAGCATTGATTTTGCCTGCGCCAATTCCTGTAAAAATTTGCTCGTCGAAAAAGTTTTTATCAGTTGTTCGTTGAAAAGTTTTTGAAATTTGGATTCGCCGTCTGCAGTTTTTGAGTTGGAAGTCAACGCTGTAAACATTGTGCCGAAAAAGTACCAGAAATAAGAAAGTGCGCCCGCAATTCCAATTTCAGCCGCCGTTTGCAAATATAAATTGTGCGCGTGATTAATTGTCGCGGCAGAATTTGTGAGATAGTAATTGTACTGCGGAAAAAGCATTTCGTACGCGCCCCAGCCAATTCCGACAAATGGATGATCTGCAATCATTGAAATTGTACTTACCCAAATTGCCGTGCGCGGAATTTCTGAAAAATCGTTTGGCGCAGTGAAAATCTCCATAACCTTTTCAAAAAAATTTGCGTCATTGTAATAAACTACGCCGATAATCAGCGCAAGCAAGGTTAAAAATCGCCAATCCTGTAAAAAGCCGTAAAACAAAAAAATAATTGCAAGCGACAAAAATGCTCCGTGCGAATGTGTCATTGCCAAACACGCCGCAAAAAATATTATCGCGCCCAATAAAATAAATTTTTCCCTGCGCGAGCCGAATTTTGCCAAAAATCCCAGTGCAAGGCAAATTATCGCGTCCAGATAACCCGCCAAAACATTTGGATTTTCCATTGTCGAAAAAACGTATTTGCGCAATTCGGGGTGTAATTCGCCGTCCGCCCAAGTCATTTCTGCAAGGTCAATTCCAAAAATATATTGAAAGTAGCCGCCGAGTGCAACAATCACAGCCGACGCGGCTAAAACTTTTGCCAAGTCTTTTATTTGTTCAGCCGTGCGGATATTTTGCCCGACCAGCAGATAAGTTAAGCCGTAAACGCCGCCAACAGCGCAGTAATTGTAAATCAATTCAAAGTCTCGCGCAGGAGAATTAAAAACCGAAATTGCGCCCAGCATTATAAAAATTGAAACGGGAATATCAAAAGGCAGGGAGCGAATTTTAAATTTCGTGTCAATTTGCAGGCGGAAAAACCAAAAAGTAATTCCGAACATTACAGCCGCCGCCGCCAAACTAGGGAAAATAGGCAAAAAAAATGCTTCCGCCCAAATTGCGCGGATTGTCCAATTTTCCAAATTTTTTATTCTTTGGCGTCTTACAAAAACATCGATTCTATTCATTAAAATCTCCTCGTTTGCAAGCGTGAATATTTTTAAAAATCGCCGCGTCAATTTCGTCAAGCAAAGTAAATCTGCGGCGATAAACCGCGCGTTTTTGCGTTGGAATTTCTTCAAAAGTTTTTCTTTTTTCGACAAGCGGCAATTCAAAAAATCTTTTGTCGTTGGTAGGGGAGCCGCCGCATTCCTGCCAAAAATCGCTGAAGGAAGTTTTTAATTTTCTGTCGCTGCGAATGTGATTATTTGCGTAGTAGCCGTAATTTGTAACGGCGTAAATTTTTTTTAAATTCAAAGCGCGGGCGACGGCTTGAGCGGCGTACAGGATTAAATTTTTTGTGCGGTAGGCGTGACATTTTTTGGTTAAAATTTTTATTAAATCTTTGGAGTTTTCGACGTTTGGACCTTGCAACGCGCCAATCCACATTGAATTTTCAAAAATCCAAAAAATAATTTGGTAGACCGGTGTATTATTGGCAAGTTCCAAAACTATTGAAGCAAGCCCTTCCTTTTTTTGTCCGGAATGCATAGAAATTACAAGCCGCAATTCGCCCAAATTTTCCTCAAGCGGCATTTTCCACAAAAAAATTTTTTCGCCGCCGTAAAGTTTCAGCAAAAAATTTTCTGTCATTGTGCGCGTTAAAAATTTGAAATGTTCTTCAATGATTTTAATTCGTTCGTCGAAAGTTGACTTGTAGTAAAAAAAGGCGCGTGTAGCTTGTTCATAGACAAAGGGAAATTTTTCGGCAATTTCGCGCAGATTTTCTGATTGTGAAAAAAAATTCTCAAGGCGTTGCATTTTTTGCGGGTGCAAATAACAACGCGCCACAAATACCGCAAAACGCCGAGCTTCCCGCGGATTTTTTAAATCGTAAATTTTTTTTCCGAGTTCAACAAATTTCAAACAAAAGACCTCTTAAATTATTTTTGTAGTTTATTCTAAATTATTTTGCGCCTTGTGTAAATGAAAAATTTTGTTATAATTGCTTGAAATAAAAAATTGGAGGGAAAATTTTTGAGAATGAATGGAGCGCAGGCGTTATTGGAATGTCTGAAAAATGAAGGCGTTGATTTGGTTTTTGGTTATCCTGGCGGCGTCGTTTTGAAACTTTATGACGAAATTTATAAATCTAAATTCCCAAATATTTTAACCGGACACGAACAGGGCGCGGTACACGCGGCTGACGGCTACGCGCGCGCAACGGGCAAAGTTGGAGTTGTAATTGCAACTTCGGGACCCGGCGCGGCAAATTTAATCACGGGTATTGCAACTGCGAATATGGATTCAGTGCCGCTTGTTTGTATCACGGGACAAGTTGCAAGCCCCGCAATCGGCAAGGATTCTTTTCAAGAAGTTGACGTTTGCGGAATTACCGCGCCAATTACAAAACACAATTACCTTGTAAAAAATGTTGCGGAATTGCCGCGCGTCGTCAAGGAAGCTTTTTTTATTGCGCGTACAGGCAGACCCGCGCCTGTTTGCATTGACATTGCGGCGAATGTTTTTAATACTGAAATTGATTTTGAATATCCCGAAAAAATAAATCTGCGCGGCTACACTGATGAAAATCCCTGCGATGAAAAAGCGGTTGCCGAAGTTGTAACGGCGATTGAAAAGGCTGATTTTCCATTGGTATTTGCGGGCGGCGGCGTCATTTCTTCCAACACTTCAAATGTCCTGCGCGAAATTTTGGACAGGCTCGGTTGTCCCTGCACTTCAACTTTAATGGGCTTGGGCAGCATTGAACCGGAGCGCGAAGGCTATTTGGGATTTGCGGGAATGCATGGCAGTTACGGCGCAAATATAGCAATTCAAGAATGCGATTTACTTTTGTGCATTGGAATGAGATTCAGCGACAGAGTTACCGGCAAAGTTGCAGAATTTGCGCCAAACGCTAAAATTGTTCATTTTGAAATTGACCCCGCCGAAATTAATAAAAATGTTCAAGTCGATATAAAAGTTTTGGGCGATTTAAAAAATTCCCTGCCGCTCCTGCGCGACAAACTCAACGCCTCTGAAACTAATTTTAAGCAAAAATTTAACAGTTGGCTGAATTTGTCCGTTGAAAAAGGAAACAAACACCCTTTCAGTTACAAAACTGACGGCGACAATATTAAACCCGGCGCGCTTATTTCAAAAATCAGCGAAATTTGCGATAAAAATACAATAGCCGTTACTGACGTTGGACAACACCAAATGTGGGCGGCGCAATTTTTCAAAGTACAAGCCCCGCGCCAATTTTTGACAAGCGGCGGCTTAGGTACAATGGGATTCGGTTTACCCGCGGCGATGGGCGCAAAATTGGCTTGCCCCGAAAAAAATGTTGTACTTTTCACGGGCGACGGCTCCATTATGATGAATATTCAGGAACTTGCAACAATCGCTGATAATGACATTGATATTAAAATTGTTATCGTACATAATTTTATTTTGGGAATGGTCGGGCAATGGCAAAGACTTTTCTACAACCACCATTATTCGGCGTCAGAATTAAATTTGAAACGTGATTTTATAAAAATTGCCGAGGCTATGGGCGTACGCGGTTACCGGCTTACAAAGGCAGCGGAACTTGAGAAATTGCCGGAAATTTTGAACTCAAAGGGCGCGGCTGTCATTGATGTTTACGTTCCGCAAGATGAAAATGTTTTGCCAATGGTGCCGGGCGGCAAGCGTCTTGACCAAATGGTTTTAAGTTGAGGTGTTGAATATGCAAAAATTTTTATTGGCAGTTTTGGTAGACAACAAGCCCGGCGTTTTAACGCACGTTGCAGGATTAATCAGCCGCCGCGCTTTTAACATTGAAAGTATTTCCGCCGGTTACACCGAAGAGCCCAGCGTTACAAGAATTAATATCGTTGTCAGCGTCGAAAGTGAAAACGAACTTGATCAAGTTGTTAATCAGCTCGGCAAATTAATTGACGTGATAAAAATTGTAAACTTGAGTAAAGCTCCTTCAATCGAACGTGAACTTGTTATGATTAAGGTTAAGGCAACAAAGGAAGCTCGCGCAGATTTGGTTAGCATTGTCGATATTTTCCGCGCAAAAATTGTTGACGTGACAAGCGAAAATGTCATTATCGAACTTACCGGCAACGAAAGAAAAATTGACGCTATCTGCGAAGTTTTGAGCGATTATGAAATTGTGGAAATTGCCCGCACGGGAGCTATTGCACTTTCACGCGGTCCTATTCCCGTAAAAAAAATGTAGGTGATAAAAATGACTGAAGTTGAAAAACTCCGCGCAGGGCTTGAATATGATTTTTACGATCCTGAAGTTGACGCGCTGAAATTGAACGCGGTTAAACTTTGCCAAAAACTCAATGCAATACCCGTTACAGATTATCCCGCCAAAGAAAAAACTATTCGTGAACTTTTTGGCAGCGCGGGCGAAAATCCCGTTGTCTTGCCGGTTTTCAACTGCGATAACGGGAAAAATATTCACGTTGGAGACTTTTTTTTGGCAAATTACAACGTAACGATTTTGGATATTATGGAAGTGCAAATTGGCGATTACGTTATGATTGGTCCAAACACTTTAATAACAACGGTAAATCACCCGCTGAATCCAATGGGCAGAAGAAAACATTTGGGAATTGGCAAGCCGGTAAAAATTGGCAACGATGTTTGGATTGGCGCAAATGTTACGATTTTGCCCGGCGTAACCATTGGTAACAACGTTATCATTGCGGCAGGCGCGGTTGTTACAAAAGATGTTGCAGATAATTCTTTGGTCGGCGGCGTTCCCGCAAAATTTATCAAAAATATTCCAAATGACATAGAATAAATTTTTGGGGGTTTTTAAAATGAAAAAAGATTTAGGCGTTGCTCCGTACCTTTTCCCGATGCCGGTTTTAATGATTGCAACTTACAACGAAGATGAAACTGTTGACGTTATGAATATGGCGTGGGGCGGAATTTGCGCAGAAAATATGGTTGCGCTGAATTTGGACGAGGAACATAAAACCGTTGCAAATTTAAAAAATACCAAGGCTTTTACACTTTCAATAGCTGACGCCGCGCATATCAAAGAATCTGACTTTTTCGGAATTGCAAGCGGCAACAAAATGAAAGATAAATTTGAGCGTTCCAAAATGACGGCGATTAAAAGCAGCCGCGTCAATGCTCCTATCGTTGAAGAATATCCCGTTACGCTTGAATGTAAAGTTGTCGAATTTCAAAATCAACCGTACGGCTTGCGCGTTTTGGGCGAAATTGTCAACGTCATTGCTGATGAAAGCGTTCTTGACGAAAAAGGCAAAATTGACGCCGGAAAATTAAACGCCTTTGTTTTTGACCAATTCAGAAACGATTATTACAAAGTTGGAGAAAAAATTGGCAAGGCGTGGAACGCGGGTGCAAGTCTTATGAAGCCACAAAAGTAAAATAAAAATTTTCAATAAAAAAGCGCGACGGATTTAACCGCCGCGTTTTTAATTTTATTGCACTGCCGCCAAATAAAATTCTTCCAACTCTTGAACATATTCTTTGGCGTTCATTAATGGGGAATTTTTCATACTGTCGCGCAGATTTTTTCGCAGGATTTTTATCAATTCTTTATCGTCGGCAAGTTCCATCGCTCTTTGAATATATTCCTCAAAATTTGACGCGGCGAACTTTTCAAGCCCGATATTTTTTAAAATGCTGTAACCGAATCTTGTACCGTGTCTTTCGCCGTACAGTGAAATAACCGGCACGCCCATAAATAACGCCTCGCAAGTTGTCAAGCCGCCGTTGTAGGGAAAAGTATCAAGCGCAATGTCAATTTCGTTGTACTGCTCCAGATAATCTGCGGAAAAGCCGCGCATTTCCACGCGGGCAATATCAATTTCAAGATTTTTCAGGCGTTCAATGACAAAATTTTTACATTCGGCGGTATCAAAAATTTTATGCTTGAGAATTAATTTGCTGTTTGGCACGGCGTCCAGAATTTTTTTCCACGCCCTCAACATTGAATCAGTAATTTTGCTGAAATTGTTAAAGCAGCCGAAAGTTATAAAATCGTTTGAAGTGCACGGCGCAATTTTGGGCGCGGGCATTTTTTTTATTGGAGTGTAACAAAAGTGGCTGTGCGTCATGCAGACCATATTTTCAGAAAAATAATTTTGCATTGCGGAAAAATTTTCGGCGCAGATTTCGTCAGACAAAAAATAATCGACGCAATTTAAGCCGGTGCTGTTCATAAAACCAATACCGGAAATTTGAACATTTGCCGGACGATAAGCCATAATCGGCAGGCGATTGCCGTTGGTATGTCCCGACAAATCAAAAAGAATGTCAATTTCATCTGCGCGAATAAGTTTGGCGGCGTCAAAGTCGCTTAAATCCGAAATATCCCGCCAAATTTTTGCTGAATTTTTAATTTGCTCGGTTACGGCGTCAAAATTTTTTCCCGCGCTGTAACAGTAAATATCGAAAAGATTTTTATTGGCGTTGACAATTAATGAACGGGCAAAAGACATTACGGGGTGTTCTTTGAAATCTGCAGACAAATAACCAACGCGCAATTTTTTATGATTGTAAGAAATTTTTTCATAGGGCTGAATGTCGGCAAGATTTTTTCTGTATTCGGCGTAAAGATTTTGGAACTCTTCCGCGGTAAAGTCTTCAACATCGCTTGCCGCAAAAATTGCGTTTGAAATTTCGGTACAAATTGCAGTTGGATTTTTTTCAAGTCGCGCAGAATTTAAAAAGCAATTAACGGCCGCCTTAGATTGTCCCAAATTTCGCAGGGCGGAGCCAAGGACACTGTAAGCATCAGCCGTCAAAAATCTTTCCTGCGCAATGTCAATCACTTCAAAAAATTTTTTCAGCAAGTTAATTTCTGACAGATACAATTTTTGGTCACGGCGAATGTACGCTTCAAGCAAAATTGCCTTTGCCCAATTCGGCACGATTTTTTTAAATTCTTCCAAAATTTCTAAGGCTTTTTCGTAATTTTTATTTCTGTATTCGGCAAGAGCCGCCGCGTAAATTTCCAGCACTTCCAAATTAAAATCCCCTTACAATAAAAAATCTGCCAAAATAATATTCCCCAACTTCATACCGCGCGGCGTCAAAAAAATTCGCCCGTCAGAAAAATTCAGCAATTCCAATTTTAAATATTTGTCGATAACCGCGCCGTAAACTTCAAAAATATTTCTGCCAAATTTTTTAGAAAAAGTTTCAACGCTTAAACCTTTGGCAGTTCGTAAACCCAAAAAACAAAATTCTTCCATTGCCGCGTTTGGTGAAATAATTTCCTCAACCAAGGAAACACTTTCGCCGGCGCGGATTTTTTTTATATAAGTTGCAACGTCACGAATATTTGAAGTACGAATTTTGCCGTTGTAAGAATGTGCGCCCGCGCCGAATCCCAAATATTTTGCGCCCGTCCAGTAGCCGAGATTGTGCCGACTCTCAAAATTTTTCTTTGCAAAGTTGGAAATTTCGTAGCGTTGAAAACCTGCGCGAGGTAAATTTTCTGTAATGTAATCGTACATTTTTTCGTCGTCAGGCAAAATTAATTTTCCGGCGGCGTAAAGTTTGCCAAAATTTGTACCCTCTTCAATTTCCAAGCCGTAAATCGAAATGTGCTGAATATCCTGCGCGACGGCAATTTCAACGGCTCTTTGAACGTCAGAAAGTTTTTGGCTCGGCAAGCCGTACATTAAATCAATACTGATATTGTCAAAAAATTTTTTCGCATTTTGAATTGTTTCAAGCGCGGTTTTTGAATCGTGAATCCTGCCCAAAATTTTTAAAATTTCGTCGTTGAAACTTTGCACGCCCAAACTTAGGCGATTAAATCCCAATTCGCGCAGATTTTTTAAATAATTTTCGTCAACAGTGCCGGGATTTGCTTCAATGGTAATTTCTGCCGCGCTGTCAATTTTTAAGTTGGAAATAATTTTTTCAAGCTGCGAAATTTTTAAAATAGTTGGCGTCCCGCCTCCAAAATACAGGGATATAGGGGAATAGGGATATAGGGAATAGGGAATATTTTTTATTTCGGTTATCAGTGCGTCAACGTAAGCAGAAATTTCTTCTTCGTTTGAAACTTTGGAATTGAAGGCGCAGTAGTTGCATTTTTTGGCGCAAAATGGAATGTGAACGTAAATTGAATCAATCATTTTTTTTCACCGGTACAAAAATGTAGCCGTGATTAATTTTGCCATTATAATCATTATCTTGAAAATCATATTCAAATACCGCACGGTAGTTTTCCGTGTCATTTTTTAACATAAGAAAAAGTATCAAGTCAATTCTGGTTACAAAAATATGAGTGAAATTGTAGCGTGACATAAATTCCTTGTAGTCAAGCTTGCCCGATTTTAGTTGGTAATATTCCTTAAAAATATCTTTTTTATGATTGTTTGCAGGTATAAAAACTTCGGCACGCGGGTCTAAGTAAGTTTTAATTCCACGAAATTCAAAGTAGCCGCCGCTATTGTAGCCTGTCCAAAGAACAATATCTTCGGCGCGGTAATTTTCCAATAAAAAATCTGCCGCCGGTTTATATTGCTCGTCGTCTCGCGGCGTGAAATTGAAATATATCACTGAAGAAAAAATTGACGCTTGCAAGACAACCAAAGCGATTAACGGCTTCCTGCGTAAAACAGGAATTTCTTCACTAAATAATTTACCCTCTCGCCGATAAAAAAAAGTAAAGCATATCAAAAAAAATATCGAAGCCAAAATTACAAATTTTATTGGGAAGTGCATTTCAAAAAAATTATTTTCCGGATTTGAAAAGATTAAATAAAATTCCGGTATGCAAATTAAAAACAGCGGCAAAAATAATTTGTGCCGAATGTTAAAAAATTTGTCGAATGGATGACAATCTTTGGCAGCGTATGCAAGCGGGAATGTTCCCAAAACAAAAAACAAATATATCACTCTGTTTACGTGCAAGGCTAAAACCATAAAACCGAAAGTCAGAAAAAAATATCGTACCGGCAAATTTTTTTTTGAGTATGCAACTATCAGCACTGAAGAATAAATCAAAAAGAATATACACCAAATATCACCTGCAGAAATGGGTAACATTTCAGCTACAACATTAGATATATTTGAGTCAATGGAATTGAAAAGATAAATCATAGCCCCCCAACCGTAAGGATTAAAAAAGCCGACCAAAAAAATTCCAATTCCCGTAAAAAATAACGGCGCAAACGATATTTCAAATTCTCGCGCAGGTTTTATTTTTTGGTACAAACTTTCAGCTATAAAGGGCAGCAAAACAACTGTCATCATTGGCCATAGCGCGGAGTGCATATTGACAAAAATAATTGACAGAAGCGGCAAAGTGCAAAGCCGCCAAATTTTTTTGTCGTGCACGTACTTTTCAAGCAAAAAAATTTCTGTCAGCAAAATAAAAGTCGAAAATAACTGCGGGCGAGTGGTAATAAAATGCAGAGAGAGCATCATACTCAATATCAACGCCATTATCGCCGAAATTTTTTTATTGCCGTTGCTGACAAAAAGACATAGCCTGAAGTAAACATAAACCATAATGAAGCCTACAGCCCAAGCAAAAATTATCAAGGCGTCTTCGCCCAAAGTGCTGTAAATTTTCCAAAAAATAATCGCCGTCAACCATTGGTCCATAACATAGTCCAAGCCTTCGTGAATGGTGGCAAATTCTGTATGTGGAAATGTGCCCGTTTCAAGCACGTATCGCCCGCAATTCAAAAGAAACCAAGTATCGTTGTTGAGAAACCAAGTTTTTAAAATTGTCATTCCGCAGGCAAGCATTATAATCAAGCCGCTGTAACCGAGTTTACCAATTTTGTCTGTCAAGAAAAATACCCCTTTAAATCGTTCCAGAATCGCCGCAGACGCACGCTTGAGCACTTCAGATACATTTACCTATACTCAAAAATAAAAACGCGCTACGGGCGTTACAGCGCGTCTACAGCCATATCAATTAAACTTCGTCATTGACTGTCAAAACTGCCATAAAAGCTTCCTGCGGCAATTCGACACTTCCAACGGCTTTCATACGTTTTTTGCCTTCCTTTTGCTTTTCAAGGAGTTTTCTTTTTCTTGAAACGTCGCCGCCGTAACATTTCGCCAAAACATCTTTTCGCCGCGCCTTGACAGTTTCACGCGCAATTATCCGCCCGCCAATCGCCGCCTGTACAGGAATATCAAAAAGTTGTTCGGGGATAATTCTTTTCAGTTTCAAAGCCAAAGTGCGCCCGACTTTCGCCGCGCGGGTACGGTGAACAATGGAGCTTAAAGCGTCAACCAAATCGCCGTTCAGTAAAATATCCAGCTTAACTAAATCTGATTCAGAATAACTTGACGGTTCATAGTCTAAACTTGCATAGCCGCGCGTCATTGATTTTAACTTGTCGAAAAAGTCATAAATAATTTCGTTCAGCGGTATTTCGTAAGTAAGCAAAACGCGCGTCTTGTCGATATAATCCATACTTTTATAAATCCCGCGCTTTTCCCGGCAAAGTTCCATAACCGCGCCAATATAATCACTCGGTACAATGACTGTTGCTTTTACAATCGGTTCTTCGATAGATTTAATTTCTGTAATTGGCGGCAAGGCGGCGGGATTATCAATCGTCAAAATTTCGCCGTTGGTTTTGTTGACGCGGTAGACAACTGAAGGCGCGGTTGTAACAAGTTTTAAATTATATTCACGTTCAAGGCGTTCCTGTACAACGTCCATATGTAAAAGCCCCAAAAATCCGCAACGAAAACCGAATCCCAACGCGGCTGAAGTTTCCGGCTCGTAGACAAGCGCGGCGTCATTCAGTTGTAATTTTTCCAACGCCTCTTTTAAATTGTCGTAGTCAACACTTTCAGTAGGGTACAAGCCGCAAAAAACCATAGGAACCGGCGCGCGGTAACCTTCCAACGCTCGCGCAGGTTTTTCTGAAGTTGTGATTGTATCGCCGACTCGAACGTCGCGCACGTCTTTTAAACTGCCGCAAATGTAGCCTACTTCGCCCGCGCTTAATTCTGCAACTTCATTCATCGACGGCGTAAAAATTCCAATTTCGGTACAGTCAAATTCTTTACCCGTTGCAATGAGTTTCAGCTTATCGCCCTTTTTAATTTTGCCGTTCATCAAGCGCACGTGAGCAACCGCGCCTTTGTAGCTGTCAAAATAAGAATCAAAAATCAAAGCCTGCAAAGATTTATTTTCGTCCCCTTCAGGCGGGGGAATTTTTTTACAATCGCCTCTAAAATATTTTCGACGCCCGCGCCGGTTTTCGCACTGCAAGCAACCGCGTCTGAAGCGTCAAGCCCTATTGCCTCTTCAATTTCAGTTTTGGCGCGTTCAATATCTGCGCTCGGCAAGTCAATTTTATTTATTACGGGAATAATTTCCAAATCGTGATCCAGTGCAAGATAAACATTTGAAAGAGTTTGCGCCTCGACGCCTTGAGTTGCATCAACTACCAACAGCGCGCCTTCACAAGCTGCCAAACTGCGCGAAACTTCATAAGTAAAATCGACGTGCCCGGGTGTGTCAATCAAATTTAAAATATATTCGTTGCCGTCCTGCGCGACGTATTTTAAGCGTACAGTTTGCGCCTTGATAGTAATTCCGCGCTCGCGTTCCAATTCCATATTATCCAAAAGTTGCTCCGACATATCCCGCTTTTCAACCGTGCCCGTCATTTCAATAAGTCTGTCAGCCAAAGTTGATTTGCCGTGATCTATGTGCGCTATGATTGAAAAATTTCTGATTCTGTCACTCAAAAAAATCTTCCTTTCAAAAAGTAATTGGTTTAGAATTATAACATAATCATTTTGGAGGGTAAACAAATTGAAAGATACAAGCACTTTAAAATATTTATTGGCGTTCGGACATACTTGCTCGGATATAAATCAGGGCGCGTTGGCGGCGGTACTGCCGTTTTTAATTGCGGCGTACCATTTCGATTATCAAACAGCGGCAACTTTAGTTTTGGTTGCAAATGTTGTAGGCTCGGTAATTCAGCCGCTTTTTGGAAATTTGGCGGACAAATATAACAAGCCGTATTTAATCGCAGTAGGATTAGTTTTGGCGGGCGGCGGAATGGCTTTAACCGGATTCATTGAAAATTTTTACGGCTTATGTTTTGCGGTAATGATTAGCGGCGTTGGTATCGCAATGTTTCACCCGCAAGCCGCGCAGTTAATAAATCGTGCTTCAACTGACAATGACAGGGCGCAAAGTATCGGCGTATTTTCATTCGGCGGAAATTTGGGCTTTTCGCTCGGTCCAATTTTAACGACGGCTTCAATTACGATTTTTGGTTTGGCGGGCACGCTGATTTTTATTGTACCGGAAATTATTATTTGTATTCTGCTGAAAAAATATTATAATGACTTGAAAAATTTAAACCGCCCAAAAATTTCAAAAGTTGGAAGTAAAGGCGCGGGAGTCGATAATTGGAGCGCGTTTACCAGATTAACGGCGGTTGTAATTGGGCGTTCGATAATTTTTCACGGGTTCAATACTTTTTTGGCGTTGTACTGGATTCACGAACTCGGACAAACTGAAACAATCGGCAATACGATTTTGAGCGCGTATTATGCAATTAGCGCAATTTGCGTTTTGATTGGCGGGAAATTAGCTGACAGTTTCGGTTATCGCACAATGATTAAAATTAGTTTTGCAATGTTGCTTGTAACGATAATTGCGCTGGCAAGTTCAGACAGTTTATTAATTTCGACAATTTTAATTTTGCCGTTGGGCGCGGCGATAAGTTTTACATACAGTCCAATGGTAGTTTTGGGACAACTTTACCTGCCAAACAGAGTAGGCTTGGCTTCCGGCGTAACTTTAGGCTTGGCAATTAGTATGGGCGGAATTTTTGCGCCAATTTTGGGAGCGGTTGCAGATAATTTCGGCTTGCTTATGACAATTTATGTAATTGCTGGAATTGCAATTTTGCCGCTTGCAGTTGCGTTTACTTTGCCGCCTGTGAAGAAATAAAAAAAAATGCCATTGGAAGATTAGGAAGATTAAATTTAAAAATTAAATATTTAAGCCGTTTAATAAATCTTTTAACGCTCTAAGTTTAGGTTTCAATACCTCGTCATTTTTAGCTAAATATTCGCGCAGTTCCTCCATATAGTCCACATAATGATATTCTTCGCAGGGCTGAATACGCGGCTCCAAATGCGGCGCGTGGTTTTTAGTTGGATCGTCGTAATAAAGTGATACTATAAGCGCGGCTAAATCTATTACTCTGTGCAATGGGAGCTCTTCGCTTTGACGACTCCATTTTTCGCCGGTATGACGCCAAATTTTTGCAGAAATTTCATTGCGATTGTATTGAGCGTACCCAATCGAAAGTGCTTTAGCATCTGAATTGTTGGCGTAAATACCGTCAACTTTGTCATAATCGTCAACACCAATAATTGGCTTGTGTTGCAAGTAGCTTGGAAACCTCATAATTAAAAACCTCCAGTAAAAAAATTAGTATATCTTTTAGTAAAAATTTTACTAATCTTTTTTAAATCTGTCAATATAAACTTTTTAAAATATTAACGAGGTGATTTTATGGAAAATAAAATTGAAAATCTTGAAACGGCTGAAGAAATTTTTGAAAAGCCGCGAATTATAATTGTAACGGGAATGAGCGGGAGCGGCAAAACTCAAGCTTGCAGATGTTTGGAAGACTTGGGCTATTTTTGCGTCGATAATCTGCCGCCGGTTTTTATTCCAAAATTTGTAGAATTGTGTTCGCACGCCTCCAGCCACGTCAATAAAGTTGTTTTTGTTGTCGATACGCGCAGCAGAGAATTTTTTGATAACCTTATACAAATTCTTGAGGATATGGACAAAAAAAATCTTGACTACGAAATGCTTTTTATTGACGCCTCGGACGACGCAATTATTAGACGCTACAAAGAAACGCGCCGCCGCCACCCTATGGCTCC